>DATHAV010000180.1:0-4545 GCA_035296505.1 Pseudoxanthomonas sp. | reverse complement strand
TGGTTCACGCCGACATCGATGTCGGAGAACCACGACAATGCGGCAGGCGCCGGAAGCGACGCCGACAGGGTGAAGCCCTTCAACTCGTCCTCCACGCTCGGAACCTTGCCGTAGCCCGAACCGTAGATGGTGTTGGTCAGCACCAGCGAACTTGGGTTGGAGTAATCCAAAACCGGATCCAGCTGCGAAAATCCGCCGGTACGGTAGCCCAGGGCCAAGGTGTCGAACCGCGGGCGCGGCGCGAGCTGAGTGTTGTTTTCCAGGTTCAGCTCGTCGCGCTTGGCCTTGGAGTAATTCAGGTCCGCGACGATCCTGACCTGGCCCACGTTGAATTCGTTGCTCCAGCCGAAGATGTTGATTTCGTCCTCGCGCTCGTTGTACATGCCGCGCACCAGCGGATAGACCCCGGTCAGCGTACCGCCGGTAAAGGTACGGTTCCCGTTGACCGAAACGTTGCTGTACACGCACGCGGGATTGCAGGGAAAGTTGCCGTTGAACTGAGTGTTCACTTCGAACTGGTTGGCAGTGTCGACCTGCTCGGCCTGCGAATGGAACAGGTCCAGAGTGCTGGTCCAGGCGTTCGATGGGCGGAACTGCAGGGTCGCCATGACCGCGTCGCGCTCCAGATTGCCGGTGCGGCGAAGCGCCTTGATGCCGTCGGTGGCGAACGTGCCCGCCGGCAGGCCTGGCCGCGCGTCGGGCTTCCACGGTTCGTAGAGACCGACCTGGTTTTCCTGGATGGGGGTGTCGGAGCGGGAATAACCCAACAGGACGCCGAAGGTATTGTCGGCGAACTGGGTGATGTAGCTGGCGTTGAAACGGTTGCCGTACGGATCCACGTTGGCCGCTTCTCCCAGCGAGTTGCGCTGGTAACGACCGCTGAAGGCAACCACCGGGCTGTCGTAGCTCAACGGACGCGCGGTCCTGATATCGATGGTCCCGGAAAGGCCCTGCCCCACCAGGCCGGCGTCGGGCGTCTTGTAGATCGTGACTCCGTTGACCAGTTCCGACGGATACTGGTCGAATTCGACGCTGCGGTTGTCGCCGGTGCTGACCACCTCGCGCCCGTTCAGGAGCGTGGTGGCGAAATCGGGCGAAAGGCCGCGGACGCTGATGACCTGCGCCCGTCCGGCGACACGCTGGGCGGTCACGCCAGGCAGGCGTGCGATGGATTCGGCGATGCTGACGTCGGGCAGCTTGCCGATGTCCTCCGCCGAAACCGCCTCGACGATGGACGTTGAATCTCGCTTGACCGAGATGGCGCCTTCGATGCCGGCGCGGATGCCGGTCACGGTCACCGTCTCCATGTCGACGGCTTCACCTTCGGTCGCCGCTGCCGCAGCCTCTTTATCAGACTGGGCGTATGCACCCGTAGCGCTCAATGCCATCGCGGACACCAAGGACACGCTCAACAGGTTGCGCTTGAGCTTTACCATCTCCCCCTCCACTCCCATGGTTGGCTTTGTAGTTGTCTGTAGCAGGCGGGCCACTCAACGGTGCCGCCGTGCCGCGCGTCCGCAGGCGCAGGCCGCTCCCCGATACGTACCGCAATGGTAGTCGTGGCGCGAAGGCGGCAAGGCCAGTTGCATACGTATTCATGCGCCCGCGAACGGTTGCCTGTCATGTGACCGATGCCGCGAAAGTGGCGGCAAGCTGTCCAGTGTCACTTCCCCGCTTGCGGCCAGAAGGAGCAAGAGTGGCAACTCGAGCCGCTTGCCGAGGGATTGCATGGACTGAAGCCGGATCCGCTGGGCTTACCTCCAGTCATACATAGGCCACACCTTGGCGCTGCGGAATTTGGACTGACCGCATGGCTGGACCATCCGGCGCGCAACAGCGGCGCGATCAACAGGTAGTCGATCGGTCCTCCACCGGCGGTAGGCCCGTAACGAAGTAATTGTCTGCGAGCATCCATCCAGCCGATTGAACCGATTGCCGGAATCGGAGCCGTTGCGGTCCAGCGATTCGAGCGAGAGATTTCGCCGCCGGTACCGCAAGGTCCGGCACCTGCACGCGAGTTCCGCGCATTCGTTTGCAAGGGATCTCATGGATTAGCCGTCGAACAAGGTCCGGCTGCCGTGACTCTCGGCCTGGTTGACGACCTCCGACGGCGCGCTGGCACACCCTGCCGGCTCGCCGCTGTAGTCGATCTCCTCCACAGAGATCGACACGCCATGGTGATCCGTCATCGGAGAGTCGCCGGCCGATCCGCACATGACGACCCATGCGACAGCGGCCAGGTCGGACTTCTTCCGCTCCGGAGCGGTTGCGCCGCCGAACCTTGCGCAGCATCCTGCACCCATGGTCCATGCCCACCCACATCCGCACCGGCATGGCTCGACGACCCGCGCATTCGCGACGGTGGCCCTGATCAACCTCGCCTACACCGCGCTCGAGGCGGGCTATGGCCTCCACATCAACTCGCTGGCGCTGCTGTCCGATGCGCTGCACAACCTGGGCGACGTGCTCGGGCTCGGCCTGGCATGGGCGGCGGCGGCGCTGGCGCGGCGTCCGCCCACCGTGCGCCACACCTACGGCTGGCGGCGCGCGACGCTGCTCTCGCCGTTGGCCAACGCGATCCTGCTGATGGTGCTGTCCGGCGCGCTCGGCTGGGAGGCGGTGCGCCGCTTCAGCGTGCCGCCTGCGTTGCCGGCACTGCCGGTGATCGTGGTCGCTGCCCTGGGTATCGCCATCAACCTCGGCAGCGCCTGGCTGATGCGCGGCGATCATGCGCACGACCTCAACAAGCGCGGCGCGTTCCTGCACCTGATGGCCGACGCCGCGGTGTCGATGGCGGCGGTGGCGGCGGGGCTGGGCATGCTGTGGTTCGGCTGGGCGATCCTGGACCCGCTCACCGCGCTGCTGGTGGCCATGGTCATCGCCATCGGAACCTACGGGCTGCTGCGCGAGAGCTTCGACGCGGCGATGGACGCGGTGCCCGCCGGCACCGACCTGCCGCGGGTCGAGGCGTTCCTCGCCGGGCAGCCGGGCGTGGCCGCGGTCCACCACCTGCATATCTGGCGGATCGGGGCCGGCGAGGTGGCGCTGACCGCGCACCTGGTGCGCCCGCACGACGGCGACCACGACGCTTTCCTGGACGCCACCGCCCATGCGCTGGGCCGGGACTTCGGCATCGACCACGCGACCCTGCAGATCGAGCGCGGCGGCGCCTGCGAGCACGACCGGCATGATGGGGCACCGCATCATTCGCACTGAGCGCCGCCTTGCTTCACGGGCTCGCCGGCGACCGTCGAAGTCGCCAAACGCCGTATAATCCGCAGTTCGGCGATCCCGGTACGGAACCTGCAATGCTCAACGAAATCAAGAAAGACGCTCAGGCACGCATGACCAAGAGCATCGAGGCGCTGCGTCACGACCTCACCAAGCTGCGTACCGGACGCGCCACCACCGCCCTGGTCGATCACCTGAAGGTCAGCTACTACGGTTCGGAGATGCCGCTGACCCAGGTGGCCAGCGTCGCCGTCACCGACGCGCGCTCGATCACCATCACCCCGTGGGAGAAGCAGATGGTCTCGGCGGTGGAGAAGGCGATCCTGGGCTCGGACCTGGGCCTGACGCCCAATACCGCCGGGACCGTCATCCGCATCAACATCCCGGCCTTGACCGAAGAGCGGCGGCGCGAGTTGTCCAAGCACGTGCACGGCGAGGGCGAGAGCGCCAAGGTCGCGATCCGCAACATCCGTCGCGATGCGAACCAGCAGGTCAAGGACCTGCTGAAGGAAAAGGCGATCACCGAGGACGAAGAGCGCCAGACCCAGGACGAGATCCAGAAGATCACCGACAAGTCGATCAAGGACATCGACGAGGTGGTGAAGGTCAAGGAACAGGAATTGATGGCGGTCTGACCCTGCCAGGGCCGATGACTGCCATGCCACCCGCACCACCGGCCGTTCCGCGCCACCTTGCCGTCATCATGGACGGCAACGGCCGCTGGGCCCGGCGCCGCATGCGTCCGCGCATCGTCGGCCATCGCGCCGGCGCGCGCGCGGTGAACGTGTGCATCGACTTCTGCCTGGAGCGCGGCGTGCAGGCGCTCACCCTGTTCGCCTTCTCCAGCGAGAACTGGGGCCGTCCGCAGGAGGAGGTCGGCGCGCTCATGAAGCTGTTCATGGGCGCCCTGGAGCGTGAGGTCGAGGAGCTGCATCGCCGCGGCGTCCGCATCCGGTTCATCGGCGAGCGCCAGCGGTTCAACGAGGCGATCCGCACGCGCATGCTGTCGGCCGAAACCCTCACTGCGGACAACACGCGCCTCGACCTGACGGTCGCCGCGAGCTACGGCGGTCGCCAGGACATCGCCCAGGCCGCGCGCGCATTGGCCGCCGACGTCGCCGCGGGCGAATTGCGCGCGGAAGACATCGACGAAGCGCGGATGGCCGCGCGCATGGCCCTGGCGGACCTCCCGCCGCCGGATCTGTTCGTGCGCACCGGCGGCGACCAGCGCATCAGCAATTTCCTGCTGTGGCAGCTGGCCTACACCGAACTGTGGTTCACCGAGACCCTGTGGCCGGAGCTGGATGCGGCTAC
>DATHAV010000179.1:0-5912 GCA_035296505.1 Pseudoxanthomonas sp. | reverse complement strand
CGAGATCGCCCTCCAGCGCAATGCCGAACCTCCGCATGACCAAGTCCCTGGCCATCGCCAGCCAGTCACCGTCGAAACCGGCCATGGCCTCCTCGACAGCGCTTCCATCGATGCCGTGGGTACCCAGCTCGGCGCGGATTCGCACCGGTCCATAGCCATGGGAGACGCGCGTCCTCACCAGCATTTCGGCAAAACGGGCGTCGCTTTGCCAGCCGTCGCCGCTTAGCCGCTCTATTGCCGCCTGCGCATCCTGACGTTCGATGCCGCGCGCAGAAAGCTTGCGCGCCAGTTCTTTGCGCGAATGCTCGCGCCTCACCAGCAGGGCCAGCGCCTGCTGGGTGGGCGTGAGTTCCCGCCCATGGCGCCTGCGCTCCCTGGGCGGGCCGACGTCCAGATCATTGGACACGCGAGGTTCTGTCTACCGGCAGCCGCCTGCCTGCCGCATCAGACTTCGGCCTCTTCGTCCACTTCATCGGGCTTGAGTTCGGTGGGCTGGAATTTCTCGCGCAGCTCGCTTTCCAGCTGGTTGGCGACATTGGGGTTGTCGCGCAGGTACTGCCGGGAATTGTCCTTGCCCTGCCCGATGCGCTCGTTGCCGTAGCTGTACCAGGCGCCCGCCTTGTCCACCAGCTTGGCTTCCACGCCCATGTCGATGAGTTCGCCTTCGCGGCTGATGCCTTCGCCGTAGAGGATCTCGGTGACGATCTGCTTGAAGGGAGGCGCCAGCTTGTTCTTGACGACCTTGATCTTGGTCTGGTTACCGATGATTTCATCGCCCTTCTTGATCGCGCCGATGCGGCGGATGTCCAGGCGGACCGAGGCGTAGAACTTGAGCGCATTGCCGCCCGTGGTCACTTCCGGGCTCTGACCCGGCATCATCGCGCCGATCTTCATGCGCAGCTGGTTGATGAACAGCACCATGCAGTTGGAGCGCTTGATGTTGCCGGTCAGCTTGCGCAGCGCCTGGCTCATCAACCGGGCCTGCAGGCCCGGCAGCTGGTCGCCCATTTCGCCCTCGATCTCGGCCTTAGGCGTCAGCGCGGCCACGGAATCGATGACCACCATGTCGACCGAATTCGACCGCACCAGCATGTCGACGATCTCCAGTGCCTGCTCGCCGGTGTCGGGCTGCGAAAGCAGCAGCTCGTCGACGTTGACGCCCAGCTTGGCGGCATAGACCGGGTCCAGAGCGTGCTCGGCATCGATGAAGGCCGCGGTGCCGCCCTTCTTCTGGCACTCGGCGATGGTCTGCAGCGCCAGGGTGGTCTTGCCGGAAGATTCGGGGCCGTACACCTCCACCACCCGCCCCTTGGGCAGGCCGCCGATGCCCAGGGCGATGTCCAGCATCAGCGAACCGGTGGAAATGGTCTCCACCGCTTCGATGACCTGATCTCCCATGCGCATCACCGAACCCTTGCCGAACTGGCGTTCGATCTGGGTCAGGGCCGCGGCAAGTGCGCGCTTCTTGTTCTCGTCCATCGTCGTGTCCTTGGTGGCTTTTCGGGTTGAGGGCAATTTAGGCGGCATGGGTCGCACGGGCTGCGACGGCACTGGCCGGGATCAAAACTATCGCTTCCGCACCTGTGGCGACTACCGGACAAGCGCGTGCCGCGGTGTGGGAAAAATCCTGCTTGATGAGAACTCCTGGTCTAAGGGCAATGATGGATAAAGCAACGGAATCAGCGGGTGGGCCGCACCAGTCCGCAGTACAGGCCTTCGATGGCGAAGTCCTGGCCGGGCATCACCTCGATGGGCCGGTAATCGGGATTGCGGGGCAGCAGGCGAATGCGGTCCTTGCCGATCTTCAGCAGTTTCACCGTGATCTCATCGTCGATCCGCGCCACCACGATCTGGCCCGAACGTGCCTCCTGCGTGCGGTGCACCCCGATCAGGTCGCCGTCGAAGATGCCCTCGTCGCGCATGGAGTCGCCCTGCACCTTGAGCAGGTAATCGGGCGCAGGCGCAAACAGCGCACGGTCCAGAAGGACCACGTCATCCGAACCGGTATCGGCACCGATCGGAAGCCCGGCCGCGACCCGCCCGAGGATCGGCAGCCTCAGGGCGTCGTCGGGTGCCGGCGGCCTCGGATCCTCTTCGAGGTCATGCTCGTCCAGCGCACGCACCAGGCGTATGCCCCGCGCCTGCCCCGGAACGCGCCGGATCGCGCCCTTGGCTTCCAGCGCCTCGAGGTGATATTGCGCGGCGCGTACGCCGCTGAAGCCGAAGGCGCGGGCTATCTCGGCCTGCGAGGGCGGCATGCCATCGGCTTCGATACGCTCGGCGATGTGGTCGAGGATGGCCTGCTGGGTCTGGGTGAGCTTCATGCTTAGTAGTAATACTACTAACACTGCCAATTGGCAAGCTTCGGCAGCCGCCTCAGGCGACCAGCTCGCCCAGGCCGCGCAGAGCCGCTTCCACTGTCTGGCGGCGTACCGCATCCCGGTCGCCGTCGAACTGGAACCGCTCGGCCTTGGCATAGCCGCCCCGGCGCTTCCACGCCAGCCATACCGTACCCACCGGCTTGTCTTCGCTGCCGCCGCCCGGACCGGCGATGCCGGTGACCGCGACCGCGATGCTGGCGCCCGAGCTGACCAGAGCGCCCGAAACCATTTCGATGACGGTGTCCCGGCTGACCGCGCCGTGGATCTCCAACGTCTGAGGGCGCACGCCCAGCAGCGCCTGCTTGGCTTCGTAACTGTAGGCGGCCATGCCGCAGTCGAACCAGTCCGAACAACCCGCGACGTCGGTCACCGCCTTGGCGATCCAGCCGCCGGTGCAGCTTTCCGCCGTCACCAGATGGTCGCGCGACCGGCGCATGCGCACGCCCAGCTGCTCGGCAAGCCGGCGCAGGTCTTCATCGCTGGGAACGGCCATCGGGATCCTTTGCGGTACTCGCGGAGTCGTATCGGAAAGCAGTTTTTCTGCGCCGCCATCGCCGAAAGAAAAACGGTCCGCCGCTTGCGCGACGGACCGTCCGGTGTTGCGGCCTTCGATCAGTACTGGATGCGGAAGGTCACGCCGTAGGTCCGCGGCGCGCCGAGGAAGGCGTTGTAGGTGTTGGATGGGTCGTTAGGGATGGCATTGGCGGTCTGCAGCGGAGCGTCAATGGCGACCTGCACGTATTCCTCGTCGAAGATGTTCAGGCCCCAGAACTCCAGCATCCAGCGCTTGTCCTTGGAGCCGACGCCAACACGCGCGTTGACCACGGTAAAGGCGTCCTGCACCTTCTCGACGTCCAAATCGGAGCCGGTATTGAACTCCGAGGTGTACTTCGCGCCGACGTTGAAGCGTCCCACCAGGTCGGCGCCAAAGTCCCACTCATACGTGGCCGACGCCGTACCCGACCATTCCGGCGCAAAGCTGGTTTTGCTGCCCGGCAGCTTGTACAGCTGGCCCGGCGCATTGGTCGGCAGCGGCGAGAAGTCGGCTCCTGGAATGTTGTCGCCGTAGAAGGTGTCGGCGTACATCAAGCCACCCTGCAGCAGCAGGCCGCGGGTCGGCTGCCACAGCAGTTCGGTGTCGACGCCGCGCGAGGTCACCTTGGGAATCGAACGCACCACGAAGCTGGTGCCGAGGAAGCTGTTGAGCTGGAAGTCGTCATAGGTCTGGTGGAACAGCGTCGCGTTGAGCAGCAGGTTGCCGTCCATCCACGTGGTCTTGGCGCCGAGTTCGTAGCTGTCGACGAATTCGCCTCCGAAGGACGTGTCGTTGACGGGAACGATGCCTGGGCCGCCGCTGGACAGGCCGTTGGAGCTCTGCACGCGATCCAGGTTGAAGCCGCCGCCCTTGTAGCCGCGCGCCGCGGACACATAGGTCATGACGTTATCGTTCCAGCGGTACGCGGCCTTGACCGTGCCCGACCATTCCTTCTCGTCGCGCTCCTGATTCACCGAGCGCCCGTTGTGCAGCGCATTGGCCCACGGCAGGCAGCTGAAGGCGATGACGTTGCTGACCAGTGCCTGCTGCTGCGCCGCCGGAAGCGCGGCGAACGGCACGCCACGCGTGGTCAGCGCGGTGGCGATGCGGCCGATGGCGGCGGCGCTGGGCGCGCCGGTCGGGCCGAAGTAGGACGCGCAGGCCGGAGCGCCATTGGGGTTGGTGTACTGCGAGCTGAGCGTCTTCTCCTCGCGGGTATAGCGCAGGCCCAGCGTCAGGTCCAGGGCATCGGTCGCGTGCCAGGTGTTGTTGGTGAACAGCGCCAGGCTCTTGGAATTCTGCTCATGGCGGTCCCGCGCGCCCAGGCCGGGTGCGAACACGGTGCCGGCCGGCCGACCGGTGGCGGCGGACAGAAACGTTGCGGCGTTCGGAAGTGCGGTCAGCGCCGGATTGATGCGGCCCAGCAAAGCGATCGACAGGAAAGGCTCGTAGTCGCGGCCGATGCTGTAGCTGTCGTTGCGGTTGAGGTCTTCGTCGGTGTAGAACGCGCCCACCATCCAGTCGATTTTATCGGTCGCGCCGGTGAGGCGGAATTCCTGGCTGAAGGTCTTGAACTGCGTCAGCGATTCATCCTCGTTGGCGTTGCGGTAGATCAGGTCGGCGCCGGTGTAGTCAAGATCCAGCGCATTGATGACCTGCCAGTCGCGGACGGCGGTGATCGACGTGAGCGTAGCGCCGCCGAACCACGCCGACTCCCAATTGACCTCGCCCGAGACGCCCTTGTCCTTGATGTCCTGTTCGGTCGGCCGGTTGCTGTAGGCGACGCGTGCGAACGGATCGGCGACGGTTCTGATCGAGCCCGGACCGCCGACGCCGTTGATGATGGCGACGGTGGAGCCGATCACCGTCTGAGTCGCGGCGCAGCAGTTCTCTTCGCGACTGGTGTAGTCGGCGATGAAGTTGATGTCCAGCGTATCGGTCGGTTCGAGCAGCAGCTGCGCGCGCACCGAATGATAGTTCTGGTCGTTGTCCTGGCTTTCGTTGCGCGGGCCGCGGGCCGTCTCGATGTCCAGGAAGCCGTCGCGCTTGCGCTTGGTGGCGTAGATGCGGAACGCGGCATTGTCGTTCAGCGCATCGTTGTAGGAACCCGAAACTCCGGCCGTGCCGTAGTTGCCCAGGGTGATTTCGCCCTCGGCGCTCTGCGAGTAGCTGGGACGACGGGTGATGACGTTGATCACGCCCGCCGAGGTGTTCTTGCCGAACACGGTGCCCTGCGGCCCTTTCAGGACCTCCACGCGCTCGATTTCGCCGAGATCGCCGAAGCCGACGCTGTTGCGGGCGCGGTAGACGCCGTCGATGACCACGCCGACCGAGGATTCGATGCCGGGGTTGTCGCCCACGGTGCCGATGCCGCGGATGCGGGCGGTGGTGGAGGCTTCGCTCGAGGTACTGGTCACGGTCAGGCCAGGCACCAGCACCTGCAGGTCCTTGATGTCGCGCACGCCGGTGTCCTTGAGCAGCTGCTCGGGCAGCGCCGTCACCGAGATCGGCACGTCCTGCATCGCCTCTTCGCGCTTCTGCGCGGTCACCGTCATGGTGGCGAGCGTGGTGGGCTCATCGTTTGCCCCCGCCGCCCCGGCGGCCTCCTGAGCCTGCACGGAGGTGGCGCACAATGCGGCGAAAACAGCGATGGCGAGCACTTTGTGCTGCGGTTTTGAAACGACCATATCATCCCCTCCCAGGGTCTCGATCTTTGGCGAATTGGCGGGCACTGCGGTTGTTGGCGGCGGAAGCAAAGCCTGCGAACAGACCTTTTCCCGTTTCCACGGCCTAAATTAACAGCATTTTCACGCTTGGGCAATTTTTCCCGCGTCCATGCCGCACGGCAAAGAAGTGGCACGGCCAAATGCTTTCCGGTGATCCGGAGCGGCTAGACTTTCGCACCACGCTTCCCGCCTCGACCCACCCTTTCGCACCCCAATGCCGGCGCCAAACCTGTGATCGCCGCGCCCGACGCGGTCCATACGCCGCTCATG
>DATHAV010000178.1:0-3578 GCA_035296505.1 Pseudoxanthomonas sp. | reverse complement strand
GACGACGGCAGCGTGCCGTCCGACAATCCCTTCGCGGCCCAGGGCGGCGAAGCGGCCAAGGTCTGGTCCTACGGCCATCGCAACGTGCTTGGCCTGGCCTTCGACGCGCAGGGCCGGCTGTGGCAGCACGAGATGGGTCCGGCCGGCGGCGATGAACTGAACCGGGTGGAGCGCGGCTCCAACTACGGCTGGCCGCTGGTGTCCAACGGCAGCCACTACGGCGGCGCCGGCATTCCCGACCATGCGCCGGGCGACGGCTACAACGCGCCGGAGGCCTGGTGGACGCCGGTGATCGCGCCCGCCGGTTTCATCGTCTACTCCGGCGACATGTTCCCGTTCTACCGCGGCCACGGCTTCATCGGCGGGCTGGCGTCGCAGGCGCTGGTCCGGGTCGAGTTCTCCGGCGACGCCGCGCGCGAGGCGCAGCGTTACCCCATGGGCCAGCGCATCCGCGAGGTGGAGCAGGGCCCGGACGGCGCGATCTGGCTGCTGGAGGACGGCGCCAACGCCCGCCTGCTCAAGCTGACGCGCAACTTCGGCTTCTAGCGCGTGGCGGGCGCGCCGCGCTAGAGGCCGATCACCGCCTCGACGCTCGCGTAGCGGTAGGCATAGCTGCCGCTGCCGCCGGTGTCGGTCAGCACCGGGGTGTCCTTGTAGCCGGCGTTGACGCGCAGCCAGGCCCGTTTCCAGTGCGGCGTTTCCAGGCCCACCTCCAGCAGGCGCGCGCGCTTCCACTCCTCGCCGTCGCTGCGCTGCCGGCCGATGCCGGCGGCGGCTCGCCACTGGTGGCCGGAAATCCTGCGCCGCAGCGCGACCACCCCCAGCGCCTCGCCGTACCAGCGGGGCGAGTAGTAGTCGCCCTCGAACGGCTCGCTGTTGCGGAAGTAGCGGCCGCGCAGCTGCAGGCTGACGCCGTGTTCGGGCAGCGCGGCGAACACCAGGTTGCCGCGCAGGTGGCTGCGCAGGTTGCCGCCGCGGCCGAAATCCTGCGCGCCGGCCAGGCCGGTGGCGGTCCAGCGCTGGCCCAGCGGCAGGTCGATGGACGCGCCGGCGAAGGTCTGCACGTCGCCGCGCTCGGCGCCGCCGCGGGTCTCGAGCACCTCGCGTTCGAGAAACAACTCCTTGCGTCGCGCGTCGCGGCTGAAGACGCTGGCGCTGCCCAGCAGCGCATCGCCGTTGCTGCCGGCGTCGAAGCGCCAGCGCCAGGCGTCGCCGCCGCCGGCCGCGCGCAGGTACACGCGCCGCTCGGTCTGCGACCAGCCGCCGCCGGCGAAGCGGGCATGCTCGACCTTGGCCCCCAGCCAGTGGTCGTCGCCGCGGCGCCGGATGTCCCAGCCCAGGCCCGCCTTCCGCGTCTCGTTGCCGTCGGCATCGGAGGACACCCACGCCTCCGGCCGCAGCGCCGGACCGGCGCCGGCGGCGTCCTGCGCGGCGGACGGCAGCGACAGCGCCAGCAGCAGTGCGGCGCAAAGCGGGCGCTTCATTTCGTTCCCCAGGTCTTGCGCAGGCGCAGCAGTTCGGCCACGTAGCCGAGCACGCACACCGGCTGCAGCAGCATCGCGTAGGCGACGCTGTAGAACAGGAAGCCGCGGATGTTGCGCCGGACCCGCAGGTCCTGGCTTTTGAACATGCGCGTCTGCACGCCGAAGATCGCCAGGTTCCACATCATCGCCAGCGGCAGCACCAGCAGGGTCATGATGCCGGCGATCCAATAGTGGCCCAGCAGCGCCAGCACCACGCCGGGCAGGAACGCCAGGGTATAGACCAGGTCCAGCGGCAGGAACAGCAGGTTCCACCAGATGAAGACCGTGCTCATCCGCGGCTTCAGCAGCAGGCCGCCATGGCGGGCGAACGCTTCCATCAGTCCGCGCGACCAGCGCTGGCGCTGCCTGGAAAACTGGCGGAACGAGGTCGGCACGTTGGTGAACAGGCATGCTTCCTCGCAGTAGCCGATGCGCGCGCCGGTCTTGAGCAGCGCCCACGACAGCACGATGTCCTCGCCAACACAGTCCGGCCAGCCGCCGACCTGCTCCAGCGCTTGCCGCGTGTACAGCGAGAACGCGCCCTGCGCCACCAGGGTGCCGTGGTACATGCTCTGCATGCGCTTGACCGCGGCGATGCCGTGGAAATAGTCCCACTCCTGCGCGCGGCTCAGCCAGTTGACGCGCGAGTTGCGCACCAGCACCGCGCCGGCCACCGCCACCGTGCCGGGCGGGTCGCACAGGAAGCGTTCGACGATCTTGCGCAGGGCGTCGGTGCGCAGGTACGAATCGCCATCGACCGTCAGCACCAGCGCCTGGGTGGTTTCGGCGAACCCGCGGTTGAGCGCCGCGGACTTGCCGCCGTTGCGCGGCTGGGCCAGCACCCGGATGTCCAGGTTCGGGCGCGACAGGCTGTGCGCCCCGGCGCGGGCGATGGCCAGGCTGTCGTCCGTGGAGCCGTCGTCGATCACCACCACTTCGACCCGTCCGGCGTAGTCCTGCAGCGACAGGCTGGCCAGGGTGTCGTGGATGTTGCCGCTTTCGTTGTAGCAGGCCACCAGCACGCAGATGTCCGGATACTGGGCGAACTCGCGGCGGGGCGGGCGCCGGTCGCATAGGATCGAGCCGATCAGGAACGCGTTCATGAAGCCCGGCACGTGGGCGATGAAGGTGATGATCACCAGCGCCAATCCGAAGCCGACCACGTGGCTGAGCTCCCCCAGCCACGACTGCGACAGCCATACGCTGAGGCCCATCCACAGCGTGGCGAACAACAGCACCAGGGTGAACTTCAACCGCAGAGGCACGTACAGCCGGGGCCGCGAGGTGACCGAGGCCGGGGCCGGTAGCGGCTCGGGCAGCGGATGGGCATTGTCGGAAGCGGAGGAAGAGGGCGCGTCGTGCATCGAAGATCCTGTGGCCGCTGGCTGCGGCTGAGGTCTTGCGGGCAACTTGCGTGCCACGGCTTCACACTGCTTAAGCCTTGCAGGCTCGCGTGAGAGGCTTATGGGCGCCACGTCTATGGCGCGGCGCGTCAACGGATTGACGAAGCTCTATCGAAAACCGTGGCTGCCCGCCTCGCGGCAGGTCCGGTTACGCCGCTGCCCGCGCCCTGGCGATGGCGGCCACCCGCGCCCGTTTCAGCGCCGCTCCCAGTGCCGGTCCCTCCAGTCCCTCGCGCGCGACGTCGCGGGCACTGACGCTCGAGGCGGCGGCATGCAGGCGCCGCAGTTCGGCGCCCTGGGGATAGGGCGCCTCCGCGCTGCCGAGCCGGCCGCGCTTGTCGGCTTCGCACACCAGCGCCAGCTGCGCGATGCGCGCTGGCTTGCGGAACGCGTCGCAGCGCGCCAGCAGCTCGTGCACGGTGGCGTCGCGCAGCTCGTGCAGCCGATGCACGTTGAGATGTTCGCGGCAGGCCATGACCGCCAGCTCGCGATACTCGGCGGGCACCTTGAGGCGTTCGCACAGCGCCTGCAGCGGACGCACGCCGGCGCGCTCGTGGCCGATATGGCGCGGCAGCTGGTCTTCCGGCGTCAGCGCCTTGCCGAGGTCGTGGGTCAGCGCGGCGAAGCCGATCAACGCGTCGCCGGGCGCCAG
>DATHAV010000177.1:0-3998 GCA_035296505.1 Pseudoxanthomonas sp. | reverse complement strand
ACGCTGTCCTCCAGCAGCGGCGCGCTGGCGCCCGCGTCGGCCAGCGCGAACCTCGCGTTGGTGCCGCCGATATCGGCGAGCAGCACGCGGTCTTCGGGATGCGGCTTGCTGCTGCCGTTCATGCGCAGTCTCGGCTCATTGGAAGATTACGGAACGGGTTCCGCGGCATGGGCTCAGTCGTCCTCGTGGGCGAGCGCCTCGCCGTGGCTGGCGACGACCTTCGCATAGTAGCGGGCGCTGTCTTTCGGTGTGCGCGTCTGGCTTTCGAAATCCATGTGCACGATACCGAAGCGTTTGGAGTAGCCCAGCGACCACTCCAGGTTGTCCAGCAGCGACCACACGAAGTAGCCCCGGACGTCGCAGCCGGCCTCGATCGCCGCATGCACCGCGCGCAGGTGCTGGCGCAGATAGCCGACGCGCAACGGATCGCGCACGCGACGGGCGCCCGACGAGTTCGCTTCGGCCGTGGGCGGGTCGAAGAACGCCGCGCCGTTCTCGGTGATGAACACCTTGGGGTTGCCGTAGCGCTCCTTGACCCACAGCAGCGTGTCGGTGAGGCCCTGCGGGAACACCTCCCAGCCGGTTTCCGTGTACGTGTTCCGCGGCTGCCGCACCGGGCCGGCCTTGAGCGGCCAGTTCGACTCGTCGTGCCGGACGACGTTGCGGGTGTAGTAGTTGACGCCGATGAAGTCCATCGGCTGGCGGATGAGCTCCATGTCCGCCTGCGGCCATTCCGGCCACGCCTCGCCGAAGATCTCGCGCAGCTCGTCCGGATAGGTCCCCAGGAACGCCGGGTCCAGGTACTGGCGGTTCATGTACGCCTCGGCGCGGCGCGCGGCGGCCTGGTCCTCGGCGCTGTCGCTGGCCGGGTACTTGGGCTCGATGTTCACCACCAGCCCGATCTCGTGCTTGCCCACCTCGCGGTACGCCTTGACCGCCGCCCCGTGCGCGCGCATCAGGTTGTGCGAGGCGATCGGCGCCTCGAAACGGTTGCGGTGCCCAGGGGCCAGCGCGCCGTGCAGGTAGCCGCCGTCGGTCACCACCCACGGCTCGTTGAGCGTGGCCCAGCGCTCGATGCGGCCGTCTAGGCGCTCGAACATCAGCCGCCCGTAGTCGGCGAACCACTGCGCGCTGTCGCGGTTGAGCCAGCCGCCCTGGTCGTCGAGCGCGGCGGGCAGGTCCCAGTGGAACAGCGTGGCCACCGGCTGGATGCCGGTTTCCAGCAGCGTGTCCACCAGCCGCTCGTAGAAGTCCAGGCCCTTGCCGTTGACCCGGCCCTTGCCCTCGGGCAGCACGCGGCTCCACGACACGCTGAAGCGGTACGCCTGCAGGCCGAGCGCCTTCATCAGCGCGATGTCGCCGCGCCAGCGGTTGTAGTGGTCGCACGCGACATCGCCCGTATCGCCGTTGAGCATGCGCCCCGGCGTGTGCGCGAAACGCTGCCAGATGCTGGGTCCCGCACCGTCGGCCAGCGGCGATCCCTCGATCTGGTAGGCGGCGGTGGCGCTGCCCCAGACGAAGCCGTCCGGGAATCTGAAATCGTTCGACATGGGCGCCTCCGGCGTCGCCGTGGATGGATGACCCCACGTGCGGGGCTGCATGGTGAAAACGGTTACATGGCAGAATACCGCAAGCCTCCGGACGGCGGAACGTTCGCAGGCTCGATCCGATCGTTGCACGTCGCCGCGAAGCCTCCGGTCAATGTCCGGCTCGAGGCGGCATCGCGACGCCGCGTCGCGTCCCGAACACCGCACGGCGATCACTGCCGGAGACCCGATGGCCAGCGTCCGGCTCGACCGCATCCGCAAGGTCTACGGCAACGGCCAGGTGGCCGTGCGCGACGCCACGTTCGAGGTGGCCGATGGCGAGCTGATGGTGCTGGTGGGGCCGTCGGGCTGCGGCAAGTCGACCCTGCTGCGGATGATCGCGGGGCTGGAGGACATCACCGAAGGCACGCTTTCGATCGGCGGCCGCGTGGTCAACGAGGTCGCGCCCAAGGATCGCGACATCGCCATGGTGTTCCAGAGCTACGCCCTGTACCCGCACATGACCGTGGCCCAGAACCTGGCGTTCGGGCTGAAGCTGCGCAAGCACGACAAGGCCACGATCGCCGCGCGGGTCGATGCCGCGGCGCGGACCCTGGGCCTGGCCGGCATGCTGGACAAGCGTCCGCGCGAGCTGTCGGGCGGGCAGCGCCAGCGCGTGGCCCTGGGGCGGGCGCTGGTGCGCGAGCCGTCGGTGTTCCTGCTCGACGAGCCGCTGTCCAACCTCGACGCCAAGCTGCGGCATTCGGTGCGCACCGAGATCGCGCGCCTGCACCGCAAGCTCGGCGCCACCATGGTCTACGTGACCCACGACCAGGTCGAGGCCATGACCCTGGGCAAACGCATCGTGGTGCTCAGGGACGGCGAGATCCAGCAGATCGACACGCCGATGGCGCTGTACGAGCGCCCGGCCAACCTGTTCGTCGCCGGCTTCCTCGGCAGCCCGGCGATGAATGTGGTCGAGGGCACGCTGTCGGCGTCGCTGGACGCGCTCGCGCTGGACGACGGCGCCACGCTGCCCCTGGGCACCGCCCCGCGCGCGGGGCTGCGGGAGTGGGCTGGCAGGCGCGTGGCGGTCGGCGTGCGCCCCGAGGACCTGCGCCTGGCCACGGACGATGCCGCCGGCGCGATCGAAGCGACCCTCGAAGGCATCGAGCCGATCGGCAACGAGATCTTCCTCGACCTGCGCCACGGCCCGCGCGAACTCGTCGCCCGCATCGCCCCGCGCGCGCTGCCGCCGATCGGCTCGATCCAGCGCCTGATGCTGGCGTCCGAGCGCCTGCATTTGTTCGACGCCGGCAGCGGCCTGCGGATCGGCGCACAGGGCTGAGCCGCTACCGCCGCTCGCTGCCCAGCGGCGGAGGTGATCGCTATACTCAATCGCCCGGGCGGCCGGTCCGCCATGCTCCAGCCTTGCTGATCAGACAGTTGGCTGCGGGACCTAATCCTGCAATTCACCAATGGCGACGCACCGGCCACGGCCGGCGGCAACGTCCGGACATCCACGCCGCATGCGCCTTTCCACCATCAAGCTCGCCGGTTTCAAGTCCTTCGTCGATCCGACCACGCTGCACCTGCCGACCAACATGACCGGCGTGGTCGGACCCAACGGCTGCGGCAAGTCCAACATCATCGACGCGGTGCGCTGGGTCATGGGCGAGAGCTCGGCCAGCCGCCTGCGCGGCGATTCGCTGACCGACGTGATCTTCTCCGGCTCCTCGGCGCGCAAGCCGGTGTCGCAGGCCACGGTGGAACTGGTGTTCGACAACAGCGACCACACCATCGCCGGCGCGGCATCGATGGGAAGCGTCGCCGCGTTCAACGAGATCTCGGTCAAGCGCCTGGTCAGCCGCGACGGCGCCAGCAGCTACTATCTCAACGGCACCAAGTGCCGCCGCCGCGACATCACCGACCTGTTCCTCGGCACCGGCCTGGGGCCGCGCAGCTACTCGATCATCGAGCAGGGCATGATCAGCCAGATCATCGAGGCGCGGCCGGAGGATCTGCGCATCTACCTGGAGGAGGCCGCCGGCATCTCCAAGTACAAGGAGCGGCGCAAGGAGACCGAGACCCGCATCCGCCACACCCGCGAGAACCTCGAGCGCCTGACCGACCTGCGCGAGGAGATCGGCAAGCAGCTCGAGCACCTCAAGCGCCAGGCGCGCCAGGCCGAGCAGTACCAGGCGCTGCAGGAAGAGCGCAAGGTCAAGGACGCCGAGTGGAAGGCGCTCGAATACCGCGGGCTCGACGCCCAGCTGCAGACCCTGCGCGATGGCCTGTCGCAGGAGGAGACCCGCCTGCAGCAGCTGATCGCCGAACAGCGCGAGGCCGAGCGCCTGCTCGAGACCGGTCGCGCCGGGCGCGAGTCGGCCAGCGACGCCCTGAACCGGGCGCAGGCCGAGGTCTACCAGGTGGGCAGCGCCCTGGCCCGCATCGAACAGCAGATCCAGCACC
>DATHAV010000176.1:0-1989 GCA_035296505.1 Pseudoxanthomonas sp. | reverse complement strand
CCTGGCCCGCGGGCGAATTCAGGTCCAGGATCACCGGCTCGCCCTTGTTCGACGCGTTGAGCACGTCCCCCGATTCGGGGATCACGCCCAGGGTCCGCAGGCCCAGCACCTCCTCGACGTCCTTGATGCTCAGCATCTCGCCGCCTTCCACGCGCTGCGGGCTGTAGCGGGTGAGCAGCAGGTTCGGCGTGAGGGTCTGGCCTTCCTCGGCCTTGCGCGTCTTGGAGTCGAGCAGCCCCAGGATGCGGTCGGAGTCGCGCACGCTGGAGACCTCCGGGTTGACCACCACCATCGCGGTGTCGGCGAAGTACATGGCCAGGTAGGCGCCCTTCTCGATGCCGGCGGGGGAATCGCACACGATGTAGTCGAAGCCGTCGTTGTGCAGGTCGCGCAGGACCTTCTCCACGCCCTCCTTGGTCAGCGCGTCCTTGTCGCGGGTCTGCGACGCGGCGAGGATGAACAGCGTGTCGAAGCGCTTGTCCTTGATCAGCGCCTGCTTCAGCGTGGCCTCGCCCTGGGTGACGTTGACGAAGTCGTATACGACCCTGCGCTCGCACCCCATGATCAGGTCGAGGTTGCGCAGGCCCACGTCGAAATCGACGACCGCGACCTTCTTGCCCCGGCGCGCGAGGCCGCAGGCGATGCTTGCGCTGGTGGTGGTCTTGCCCACGCCGCCCTTGCCGGACGTGACTACGATGATTTCAGCCAATGGTGTGTCTCCTTGAGGTGGTGCGTTCGGGGAAGATGTGCGCGTGGGAAGCGAGAGCGTTGGCGCGTGCGCCGGACGCCTCATTCCAGCGCCGCGATCATCAATTGGTGGTGCTGGTCCTGGCTACGCTCCAGCCAGACCTGCACGGGCCTGCCGCGGAGCTCCTTGGGGACATCGTCCAGGACCTTGTAGTTGCCGGCGATGGCGACCAGTTCGGCGTGGAACTCGCGGCAGAAGATGCGCGCGTCGGTATTGCCCTGTGCGCCGGCCAGAGCGCGGCCGCGCAGCGTGCCGTAGATGTGGATCGAGCCGTCGGCGATGACTTCGGCCCCGGCGCCGACGGTGCTGAGCACGGTGAGATCGCGGCTCTCCGCATACAGCTGCTGGCCTGAACGGACCGGCGCCTTCTGCATCAGGCCGGGCTTGGCGGGAACCGCGGCCGCCATCGGTGCGGCGGCCTTGGAGGACGCGACTTCCGGCGCCGGGCTCTCGCGACGCGGCGGCGCCTGGACGGCCGGTTCCATCGGTTCGTACTGCGCGCGGAACTTGGCCAGCAGCGGCAGGCCCAGTTCGGCGGCGAGCTGCTCGGTCTCGCGGGTGCCATAGGCCAGCCCCACCGGAATGACCCCCGCATCCAGCAGCGCGTCCAGCAGCGCCTGCGCACTGGTGACGTCGGGGGTCTGCGCCAAGCCGCCGAAATCGATGATCACCGGGGCGCGGCCGAACAGCTTCGGTGCGCGCTGCACGCGCTCGCGCATCTCGCGCGCCAGCTGGGCCACGTCAAGGCTGCGCACGCGCAGGTTGGCGATCCCCACCTGGCCGATCTTGAGTTCGCCGGCCTGCTCGTAGCCGACGGTCGCCGGCGTCGCGCTCATGCGCCGAGGGGCCGCGCGGGGACCGCCGCATGCGGCCGGCGGGCGTGGGTCCAGGGCAGATCGGGCAGGGCGCCGCCGTAGGTGTCGCGCACCCAGGGATAACTGCACAGCTCCTTCATCAGCATGCTGGCGCGCACGCCGTTAGCCGGCATCAGGTTCTGCCCCACTTCCCTGAAGCCGAAGCTGCCGTGGAACAGCAGCGCCGGATCGGCGCCGTGGTCCAGGAACACCTCGCACGCCAGCTGCGGGTACCGAAGCTCGGCGTAGCTCTGCACGTCGGCATAGAACGCGCGCCCGACGCCGCCGCCGCGGCGACGGCTGGCGACCACGATGCGGTCGATGTAGAAAAACTCGGGATAGCGCTCGCGAAACCAGGTGAAGTTGCTGCTGTCGTGGTCGGACTCG
>DATHAV010000175.1:0-5166 GCA_035296505.1 Pseudoxanthomonas sp. | reverse complement strand
GCCTCGATGCGGTAGATGCGCTTACCGTTCACGGCTCGACCCTGCGGAACAGGGAAAGCTCGGCTGCGATCCGCGTCTCGCCCTGCGGACGCACCTGGATGTCCACGCGCAGCAGGTCCGGATCGTCCGTGCCGTGCAGCGTGCGCAGCCACTCCCACTGCAGGTCGCCGGCCGCCTCGACGCCCGAAGTGGCCCGCGCCAGCTGTTGCGGCGGCTCGGTCATCGCCTCGACCGCGCGGTTGTCGGCCACCACGCCGGCCAGCACCCGCTCCTGGATGATCACTGCGGTGCGGGTGTTTTCGCCCGCCAGGTTCAGCAGGCCCAGCACCGCCAGCGAGAACACCGCCAGCGCCACCAGCATTTCAATCAGAGAGAAGCCGCGCGCGCGCAGCGTGGCTTCAACGCGGTGCATCGACCGTCACCTTGCCGGCGCTGTCCACCGATACGCGCATCGTCGCGTCGTCGCGCGCCAGCACCAGCGATTGCGCACTGGCCAGGCCGACCGGATCGAAGCGGAACGTCGCTTGCGCCCGACCGCGCGGAAGCTGGGCGCGCGTGCCTTCCTCCCAGAGCACATTGCCGAACGGACGCTCGGTCAGCGGCTCCCAGCGCCCGAACTGCTGCCGGGCGAAGCCGTAGCCATCGCCGGTCGCGGTGACCTCGATGGCGCGCGTGCCCAGGATCGCTTCCTCCTGCGCCCGGACCAGGCGTGCGCCGAAGCGCTCCGCCTCGCGCACTAGCATCGCTTCGTCGCCGGGCAGGGTCAGGGCCACGGCGGCGCCCGCCATGCCGATCACCGCCAGCACCGCCAGCAGTTCGACCAGGGTGAAGCCGCCTTCGGTCGGCATGGCCGAGCCACGCATGGGCGGCCGATGTCGCATCTGCATGGCGTTGGATCAGTTCCAGTTGCCGATGTCGGCGTTGTCGCCTTCGCCGCCTTCGGCACCGTCGGCGCCGGTGGAGAAAACGTCGAACGCGCCGTTGCGGCCGGGCTGCCGGTACCGGTACGGATATCCCCATGGATCGGTCGGCAGGCGGCGGATGTAGCCGCCCTGGCGGTAGCGTTCCGGGCGTGCGAGGCCGGGCGGGGCGCTGACCAGCGCCTCCAGTCCGTTCTCGGTGCGAGGGTAGCCGAGGTTTTCCAGGCGGTAGGTTTCCAGCGCCTGTTCGAGCACGGCGACGTCGGCGCGCGCCTTCTCGACCATGGCGCGGTCCTGGCTCGGCAGCACGTTGATCGCCACCACCGTGGCCAGCAGGCCGATGATGACGATCACGACCATCAGTTCGACCAGGGTGAATCCCCGCGCGCGCATGACGCGGCGGTGCGGGTTGGGGGATGAGCACTCGAGCATGGAAGGTCTCCGGGTGACGCGGGCGATCAGGAGATCGCCAGTGAATTGAACTGCAGGATCGGCAGCAGGATGGCGAGCACGATGACCGCGACCACGCCGCCGAGCAGCACGATGATGATCGGCTCGAGCAGGCTCATCACCACGTTGGTGAAGGTGTTGAACTCGCGCTCCAGGTAGTCGGCGGCGCGGTCCAGCATCGGCGGCAGGCGCCCGCTGTTCTCGCCGCTGGAGGTCATGTACAGCAGGGTGGGAGGGAACACGGCGGCGCGCTTCATGGCGCTGGACAGGCTGCCGCCCTCGCGGATGGCGGCGACCATGCGGTCGGTGGCTTCGCGCAGCACGCGGTTGTGCACCGTGCGCGCGGTGATCGCCAGCCCCTCCATCAGCGGCAGGCCGTTGCTGATCATGATGGCCAGGGTCCGGGCCAGGCGCGCGGCGTGCACGTCGCGCAGGATCCGGCCCAGCACCGGCAGCTTCAGCAACCGGCGATCGACCGAGTAGCGGAAGCGCTCGCGCCTCAGCATGCGGACGAAGACCACGCCGGCGACCGCCAGCGCCGCCAGCAGCGGCAGGCCCCAGGCCGCCATGAAATCGGAAACCCCGATGACCAGGCGGGTCAGCAGCGGCAGCTCGCGGCCCATCGATTCGAACTGGTCCACGACCTTGGGCACCACGAACGTCATCAGCGCGATCACCACCAGCACCGCGGTCAGCGACAGCGCGATCGGGTACACCAGCGCGGTCACCAGCTTGCCGCGCACCTGTTGTTCCCGCTCCAGCAGGTCGGCCAGGCGTTCGAGTATCTCCGGCAACGCACCCGAACCTTCGCCGGCCGCGACCATCGCCCGGTACAGCGGCGGGAACACCTTGCCCTGCCGCCCCATCGCGTCGGACAGTCGAAAGCCTTCGAGCACCTGCGCGTGGGTGGCCATCACCACTCTCCTGACGCCGCGCTTGTCCGACTGCGTGCCGATCGTGCGCAGGGCTTCCTCCAGCGGCACCGCCACGATCAACGTGGCCAGCTGGCGCGTGAACAGGGTCAGGTCCTTGGTGCCGAAGCGTTCCACCAGTGCCCGCGGCCGCGGTCGCGCATCCGCGCCGCTGGCGGCTTCCAGCTTGACCGGTACCAGGCGCCGCCGCTCAAGGCGCTGGCGTGCATCGCCGAGATCGGCCGCGTCGAGCACGCCGCTGCGCGTCCGGCCGTGCACGTCCAGGGCGAGATAATCAAATGCCGTCATGGCCCTGCGCATCCTGGCGAGTGACGCGGAGCGCCTCCTCCAGCGTGGTATCGCCCCGCGCCACGCAGCGGCGCGCGGAAGCCGGCAATCGATCGCCGCCAATGAAGGCGGCCGACGCGATCGCATCCTCGTCGGCATTGATGCCGATCAGTCTGCGGATTTCGTCGTCGACCGTGATGACTTCGTAGATGCCGATGCGGCCGGTGTAGCCGGTGTGGCTGCAGTGCGGGCAACCGGTCGCCCGGTACAGCACCCCGGTGAAATCCGGTCCCATGAGCTGGTTCGATGGGGGGCTCGGCGCCTGCGGCTGGCGGCAGTGCGTGCACAGCCGGCGTACCAGGCGCTGGGCCAGGATCAGGCGCACGGTCGATGCCAGCAGGAACGGCTCGACGCCCATGTCGCGCAGCCGGGTGATGGCGCCGGCGGCGTCGTTGGTGTGCACGGTCGAAAGCACCAGGTGGCCGGTCAGGCTGGCCTGCACGGCGATCTGCGCGGTCTCGGGATCGCGGATCTCGCCGACCATCACCACGTCCGGGTCCTGGCGCAGGATCGCGCGCAGTCCGGCGGCGAAGGTCATGCCGACCTTGGCGTTGACCTGGGTCTGGCCTACGCCTTCCATCGCGTATTCCACCGGATCTTCGACGGTGAGGATGTTGCGCTGCCCGTCGTTGAGCGTGGAGAGGCCGGCATACAGCGTGGTGGTCTTGCCCGATCCGGTGGGGCCGGTCACCAGGATGATGCCGTTGGGCAGCTGCAGCGCTCGGCCCAGCGCATCCAGCACCTGCGGCTGCATTCCGAGATCGGCCAGCGACAGCGTCCCCTGGTCCTTGTCGAGGATGCGCAGCACCACCCGTTCGCCGCCGCGCGCGGGCAGGGTGGACACGCGCACGTCCAGCGCCTTGCCGCCCATCGCCAGCGAAATGCGGCCATCCTGCGGGATGCGCTTCTCGGCGATGTCCAGTCGCGCCATCACCTTGACCCGCGAGACCAGCAGCGGTGCGATCCGGCTGGGCAGGCGCAGGGCCTCGCGCATGACGCCGTCCACGCGCAGGCGTACCACCAGATTGGATTCGAACGGTTCGATATGCACGTCCGATGCGCCGACGCGCGCCGCCTCTGCGATCAACCCGTTGATCAGGCGGATGATCGGGGCATCGTCCTGGCTCTCGAGCAGGTCCGCCGCGGCGGGAATGTCGTCGACCAGCGCATCGAGGCTGGCGTGCAGGTCGAGTTCGTCCATGCCCGCGCCATGGGCGGCATCGGCATAGACCTCGGCCAGCTTGCGGTCGAACGCCGGACGCGCCAGCACCTCGACCTGCAGCGGCCGCCCAAGGCTGCGGCGCGCTTCGATCAGCGCCAGCGGGTCGGCGCCGTGCAGCAGCCCGACCACGGCAATATCGCCCAGCGCCATCGGCACCACGCCGTGCTGCTTGGCGAAGCCGTAGCTGATGCCGGCGTGCGCGTTCATCGGATCGTGCTCACGGTACAGGCGCAGGCTGCGACGGCTGCGCGGCCTTGGGTGCCGGCAACGGTTGCGAGGGTCCAGGCGCGGGCGCGGCCGGTGGATTGGTGCGCAGGTAATCGCGCACCAGCGCGTCGAGCATGGCCTCCTGACCGGGAGCGCGCGCTTCGCTGTCGCGCATGTAGCCGTAGCGAGGCGCGGCGATCCGCTGGGCCTCGCCCGGGCTGCGCACGATGGTCGGCCGCAGGAACACCATCAGGTTGGTCTTGGCCCGCGAGCGCGCGGTGTTGCGGAACAGGCCGCCCAGCACCGGGATATCGCCCAGCAGCGGGATCTTGTCGACGGTCTGCCTATCGTTCTGGTCGAGCAGCCCGCCCAGCGCGACGATTGCGCCGTCGTCCACCAGGACCTTGGTCTGCAGCTCGCGCTTGTTGAGGATCAGGTCGTCCGAACCCGCGCTGACCGCGCCGGCAATGGACGAAACTTCCTGGCGCAGGAAAAGGGTGATGCCGCCGCCGGCGTTGATCTGCGGCTTGACCTCGAGTTGGATGCCGACGTTCTGGCGCGCGGTGGTGCGAAATGGGTTGGTGTTGGCGTCGCCGAGCACCTCGCCGGTGGTGATCGGCACCTCCTGTCCCACCAGGATCTTCGCCTCTTCGTTGTCCAGGGTCATGATCGAGGGCGTCGAAAGCAGGTTCGACCCGGTGTCGCTCTTGACCGCGTTGATGATCAGCCCGAACAGCGTGTTGCCGCCGCCGCCGCCTATGCCCGCGAGCCCGCCGTTGAGGCCCAGCAGCGACTGCAGCGCCGTACGACCGGCCGCATCGAGCAGGTCGTCCTGGCCCCGGCCGCGGTCGCGCTGGCCGAGCAGGCCGGCGGCTAGCGGCAGGATGCCCGGGCTGGCGCTGGGATACTGGGTGGCCAGGAACGGCGCGTCGCCGTCCCGGTCCGCGACCAGCAACTGCACACCCAGTTCGCGCGCCGCATTATCGGAAATTTCGACCACGATCGCTTCCACCAGCACCTGTTCCCGGCGCTGGTCGAGCTGGTTGATCACGTCGGTGAGCAGGCGCTGGGTTTCCGGGTCGGCGTTGATGATCAGCGCGTTGGCGCC
>DATHAV010000174.1:0-3427 GCA_035296505.1 Pseudoxanthomonas sp. | reverse complement strand
ACGACGGCATTCCAGGCAGCCGACCGGCGCATGGGGCGTGATCGTGCCAGGCAGCGCCTCGCCGGGCTCCCGCAGCGCGTACCACGCCGAATCGTCCAGTGTCTGCGGACGTTTGCAGTGGTGGCAGAGGGTTCGCACCAGCCGCTGCGCCAGCACGCCGTTGAGCGTGGAGGCGACCAGGTAGTGCGGTACGCCCAGGTCAAGCAGCCGCGTGATCGCCGACGGTGCGTCGTTGGTGTGCAGCGTCGAGAGCACCAGATGCCCGGTCAGCGACGCCTGTACCGCCATCTCCGCCGTGTCCAGGTCGCGGATTTCGCCGATCATGATGATGTCCGGATCCTGCCGCAGCAGCGTGCGCACGCCGGTGGCGAAATCCAGGTCGATCTGGTGGTGGACCTGCATCTGGTTGAACTCGGGGGCGATCATCTCGATCGGATCCTCGACCGTGCACACGTTCACGTCCGGCGTGGCCAGGCGCTTGAGCGTGGAGTAGAGCGTGGTGGTCTTGCCCGAACCGGTCGGACCGGTGACCAGCACGATGCCGTGGGGACGCTCGACCAGCGCGTTCCAGCCGGCCGCCTCCTGCGGACTGAACCCGAGCTGGGCGATGTCCTTGAACGCCGCGTCGGGATCGAAGATGCGCATCACGCACTTCTCGCCGAACGCCGTGGGCATCGTCGACAGGCGCATCTCCACCTCGCGCCCGCCCGGCGAACGCGTCTTGATGCGCCCGTCCTGCGGACGCCGGCGCTCGCTCAGATCCATCCGGCCGAGCACCTTGATGCGGCTGATCACCGCGGTCATCACCGTGGGCGGCAACTCGAAGACCTTGTGCAGCACGCCGTCGATGCGGAAGCGCATGCGCCCGGCCTCGCGCCGCGGCTCCAGGTGGATGTCCGAAGCGCGCTGTTCGTAGGCGTACTGCAGCAGCCAATCGACGATGTGGACGACATAGTGATCGTCGGCGGTGACGTCGGCGGCGCGGCCCAGTTCCACCAACTGCTCGAAACTCGGCGGCGGCGCCGCCGCGCCGCCGCCGCGGCCGTCCCGGGCCCCGCGCACCGAGCGCGTCACCCCGAAGAACTCCATGGTGTAGCGGTGCAGGTCCAGCGGGTTGACCACGACCGCGTCGATCCGGCGGCGGGTCAGGTGCTGCAGGTCCTCGCGCCAGCCCTGCGCCAGCGGTTCGCTGGTGGCCACCAGCAGCCGATCCGGCTTCACCCCCAGCGGCAGGATGCGGTGCCGGCGCGCATAGGGATGCGACACCACGGCGGTCACCGCGGCGACGTCGACGCGGGTGGGGTCGATGCGCAGGTAGGGCACGCCGGCCCTCCGCGCCAGCCACTCGGTCAGCCGCTCCAGGCTCAGCTCGCTGCCGATCGGATAGGCGGCCGCCAGCTTGAGGTTGGCCAGCAGCACGAGCGGATGCACGTCGCCGGGATGGCGCACGCCCTGGGGGTTCGGGTGGATGCGCTGGCGATCGGGCGGGGCGACCAGCCCATCGGCCAGCAGCGCGGCCGCCACCTGCTCGAACGCCAGCCGGCCCTGCGGCAGCGGCACGGCGCCGGAATCGGCGGCGAACGCCGGAGCGGGCGGCTGGCGCTGTTCCATTCCTTGAACCCAGGGCGGCGCGGAGGTGTCCGCGGGTCGGTCGCTATACTAGCCCACCACTTTCCCCGCCTCGGCCGCATGTCCGCTTTCCGGCACGTCCCCCTCACGTTCCAGGGCCTGATCCAGACCCTCAACCAGTACTGGGCCGGGCTCGGCTGCGTGCTGGTGCAGCCGCTGGACCTGGAGGTGGGCGCCGGCACCTTCCACCCGGCCACGTTCCTGCGTTCGCTCGGGCCCGAGCCGTGGAACGCCGCCTACGTGCAGCCCTGCCGCCGTCCCACCGATGGCCGCTACGGCGAGAACCCCAACCGCCTGCAGCGCTACTACCAGTACCAGGTGGTGATGAAGCCCAATCCCGACAACCTGCAGGAGCTGTACCTGGAGTCGCTGAAGGCGCTCGGCATCGACCCGCGCGTGCACGACCTGCGCTTCGTCGAGGACAACTGGGAGTCGCCCACGCTCGGCGCCTGGGGCCTGGGCTGGGAGGTGTGGCTCAACGGCATGGAGGTCACCCAGTTCACCTATTTCCAGCAGGCCGGCGGCCTCGAGTGCAGGCCGGTGCTCGGCGAGATCACCTACGGCCTGGAGCGCCTGTGCATGTACCTGCAGAACGTGGACAACGTCTTCGATCTGGTGTGGACGCACGGCCCGCAGGGCGCGGTCACCTACGGCGATGTCTACCTGCAGAACGAGGTCGAGCAGAGCACCTACAACTTCGAACAGGCCGACGTCGAAGTGCTGTTCAAGCGCTTCGACGAATGCGAGGCCGAGGCGGTGAAGCTGGTGGAGGCCGGGCTGCCGCTGCCGGCCTACGAGCAGGTGTGCAAGGCCAGCCACTGCTTCAACCTGCTCGACGCGCGCCGCGCGATCTCGGTGACCGAACGCCAGCGCGCCATCCTGCGCGTGCGCAGGCTGGCGCAGGCGGTGGCCGAAGCGTATTTCGCCCAGCGCGAGAAGCTGGGATTCCCGGGGCTGAAGCGACAGCGACAGGCCGCTTGATCGACCGCTCCCTCCGCAGAGAAGTCGGCGCGCGCGACGCGACGGGCGAGGGAACGGACTATCCGCCGGAGCCGCAGGAAAAGCCGAGGTTGCATTCCCTCATCCGCCCTTCGGGCACCTTCTCCCGCACGAAGAAGGAAACGCAAAGGTTCTTGCAATGCTTGAAATGAAATCGCTGCTGATCGAACTGGGCACCGAAGAGCTGCCGGTCAAGGCGCTGCCGGTGCTGGCGCAGGCCTTGTTCGACGGCACGGTCGAGGCGCTGCGCAGGCGCGGCATCGCGCTCGACGCCGGCGGCGCCCGGCCGCTGCATACGCCGCGGCGCCTGGCCGTGCGCCTGCCGGCGGTGGCGATCGAACAGCCCGAGCAGGCCTCGGAAGTCCTGGGGCCGTACCTCGACATCGCGCTGGACGCCGACGGTGCGCCGACGCGCGCGCTGCAGGGGTTCGCGGCCAAGGCGGGCGTGGAGTGGACGCAGCTGGCCCGCACCACCGACGCCAAGGGCGAGCGCTTCGTGCACCGGTCGGTGAAGGCGGGCGCGAAGACCGCCGAGCTGCTGCCGGACGTCCTGCGCGAGGCGCTGGCGGCGATGCCCGTCCCCAAGCCGATGCGCTGGGGCGCGCACGAGCACGCGTTCGCGCGGCCGGTGCACTGGCTGGTGCTGCTGTTCGGCGATGAGGTGGTCGAGGCGCAGGCGCTGGGCGTGCGCAGCGACCGCATGAGCCGCGGGCACCGCTTCGAGCACGACAAGCCGGTGTGGATCGGCACGCCCGACGATTACGTCGATGCGCTGCGCGCCGCGCGGGTGCTGGTGGAC
>DATHAV010000173.1:0-9197 GCA_035296505.1 Pseudoxanthomonas sp. | reverse complement strand
CGTCAGTGCACGTCCTTCCAGTAATCCTGCTTCAGCAGGTACGCCAGGAAGGTGAGCAGCACCAGGAACAGGATCACCCAGACGCCCAAGCTCTGGCGCTTGAGCGCGGCCGGCTCACCGACATACTCGAGAAAGTTGGTGATGTCGCGCGCGGTCTGGTTGAACTCCGCCGCGCTCTGGCGACCCGGCTGGCTCACTTCAAGTCCCTCGACGTGCCGTTCGCCGGCCGCATTGGGCTCGCCGAGCTTGGCGTGCTGCAGGCCCTGCAGGTCCCACAGTGGGTTCGGCATGGCCGCATTGGGAAACAGGGTGTTGTTCCAGCCGACCGGGCGCGTCTCGTCCAGATAGAACGATTTCAGGTAGGTGTAGATCCAGTCGCTGCCGCGCACGCGCGAGATCAGGCTCAGGTCGGGCGGCGCCTGCCCGAACCACTGCCTCGCGCCGTCCACCGGCATCGCCACCTGTATGACCTCGCCGAACTTGGCGCCGGTGAAGTTGAGGTTCTGCATCACCTCCTCTTCGCTCAGCCTCAGATCCTCGGCCATGCGCGAATAGCGCATGTACTTGAGCGAATGGCAGCCCGAGCAGTAGTTCATGTACAGCTGCGCGCCGCGCTGGAGCGAGGCGTGATCGTTGAGGTCGTTGCCGGCAGGCTGGGTGGGGCCGCCCCCGGCCGCCATCAGCGCCAGGGGCAGCAGCAGGCCGCACGCAGCGACAGCCAGGCGGGCGATGAATCTCTTAGTCATGCGTGGTCACTCGCTCCGGCACCGGCTTGGTCTTGTCCAGCCTGGTCCATATCGGCATGGTGATGAAGAACGCGAAATACAGGAAGGTCAGCACGCGGCCGATGATGGTCTCAACCGGATCGGTGCCGGTGCCGGCGCCGATCTTGCCCAGCCACACGAAGCAGATTGCCAGCATGCCCAGCATGACCTTGGACAGCAGGCCGCGGTAGCGGTACGAACGCACCCTGCAGCGGTCCAGCCAGGGCACGAAGAACAGCACGGCGATGGCCGCGAACATCACCAGCACGCCCAGCAGCTTGTCGGGAACCACGCGCAACATCGCGTAGTACGGCGTGTAGTACCAGACCGGCTTGATGTGCGCCGGAGTCACCAGGCGGTTGGCCTCGGTGAAGTTGTCGTGCTCGAGGAACCAGCCGCCTACCGCCGGGGTGAAGAAGATGATGAAGGAAGCGACGATCAGCAGGAACCCGACGCCTATCAAGTCCTTGACCGTGTAGTACGGATGGAAGGGAATGGCGTCGGCCGGCTTGTCCGGGCTCCAGCGGTTGCCCTTGGGCCCCTTCTTGATGTCGATGCCGTCGGGGTTGTTGGAGCCGACCTCGTGCAGCGCCCCCAGGTGCAGCACCACCAGCAGCAGCAGGACCAGCGGCAGCGCGATCACGTGCAGGGCGAAGAAACGGTTGAGGGTGGCGTCGCCGGGCAGGTAGTCGCCCATGATCCATTCGGTCAGGCCGTTGCCGATCACGGGAACCGCGCCGAACAGGGAAATGATCACCTTGGCGCCCCAGAACGACATCTGGCCCCACGGCAGCACGTAGCCCATGAAGGCTTCGGCCATCAGCACCAGGTAGAGCAGCATGCCGAGCACCCACACCAGCTCGCGCGGCTTCTGGTAGGAGCCATAGACCAGCCCGCGGAACATGTGCAGGTAGATCACCACGAAGAACAGCGAGGCGCCGGTGCTGTGCATGTAGCGGATCAGCCAGCCCCACTCCACGTCGCGCATGATCGTCAATTCGACTGACGCAAACGCATCTGCGGCGCTCGGCTTGAAGTGCATCGTGAGGAAGATGCCGGTGAAGATCTGGTTGACCAGCACCAGCAGCGCCAGCGACCCCATGTAGTAGAGGAAATTGAAGTTCTTGGGCGCGAAGTACTCGGTCATGTGCTTGCGGTAGGCAGGCATCATCCCCGGAGTGCGTTCGGTCACCCAGTTGAGCGCGCCCACGAACAACGCGGAGAACATGTCGTTGGGCGCGCTTTTCTTGTCGTTGGTGGTGGCCATGGCTTATGCGGCTCCCGCGGCGGACGAAGGATCGAGCCCGATCACGATGCTGGTATCGCTCTCGTAGTAGTGCGGCGGCACCACCAGGTTGGTCGGCGCGGGCACGCCCTGGTACACGCGGCCGGCCATGTCGAAGCGCGACTTGTGGCAGGGGCAGAAGTAGCCGCCCTTCCAATCCGCGTCGAACGGCTCGGGACGGATCTCGGCGGCCATTTCGGGCGAGCAGCCCAGGTGGGTGCACAGGCCGACCAGCACGGAAATTTCGGGCTTGATCGACCGCAGCTCCGGCTTGGACTCCAGCACATAGGCAGGCTGCTGGTCGGCGTTCTCCGACTTAGGGTCGGCGAGGCGCTCGTCCAGGGTCGGCAGCGCCTGGAGCACCGCCTGCGAACGCCTGACGATCCAGATCGGCTGGCCGCGCCACTCCAGCACCAGGCGCTGGCCTTCCAGCAGGCCGGTCAGGTCCGCGGTCACCGGGGCGCCGGCGAGCTGCGCGCGCGCGTTCGGTTTCCAGGACTGGATGAACGGCACTGCCGCAAATCCGGCCCCGACCGCGCCGACCACCGCCGTGGTCGCAGTCAGAAACCGGCGTCGGCCCGTATTCACGGGCTCGTAGACCCCATCATTTGCCATCCGGCACTCCGCAAGACATCAAAAGTAGCTAAGGCTGCCAGGCCGGCACCGTACCGCGCGGTGCGGGCCGCATAGAGACGGCAAAGTGTAACGGATGGCTTAACTTGCCTACAACGTCGACATTTGAATCAATGGCTTGGAGACGCCTGCGCGCCACATGCCGGCGGTGGCTTAGCGCGAGACGACCGCTCCGCGGTAGCGGTCGGCAAGGAGCGCCACGCGTTCGACATAGCGCTGTGTTTCCCTGTACGGCGGCACCCCGCCGTGGCGGTCGACCGCCCCCTCGCCCGCGTTGTAGCCCGCCGCGGCCAGGGTCAGGTTGCCGTTGAAGCGCTTCAGCAGCCAGGACAGGTACTGGACGCCGCCGCGGATGTTCTGGCCCGCGTCGTAGGAGTCGGAAACGCCGAAACGGCGGGCCGTCGGGGGCATCAGCTGCATCAGTCCCTGTGCGCCCGCATGCGACAGGGCCAGCGGGTTGAACGAGGACTCCGCGTGGATGATGGCGCGGACGATCGCTTCCTCGACCCCGAACTCGCGCGCCGCAGCGGCGATCTCGGCCTGGTAGGAGGAGGTATTGAGACGCAGGGTACCGAAATTGACGCCAGGTTTGGCGCCACAGGCGAAGCAGGTTTCGATGAAGCTGTACCTGATGGTCCTGACGCTCGCCACCTCGGCCGCGCCCCTGGGACGCGCGCTGGTGTAGTGGCGTACGCCGTCCTTGATGTAGGAATAGACCTGGCCGCTGACCACACGGCGCGTGCCCGACGCCGGCATAGCCGCAGGCATCACCGGCGCGGCAGCCGCAGGCGCGCTTCCAGAAGACGCCACAGGCACACTGATCGCCCCGCCGCTGGCGGCCGTACCTGAAGGTGTGGCGAGCGTTGCCGGCGCCGACACCCCCGGATTTCCTGCCGGACGCGACGCCGCGCCCGATGTCCGCTGGCGGGAGGCGGTGTAACGACTTATCACTTCGCACTGCGCGCCGCTCACGCGCCTGCTGACGTAGCTGGGTACACCATCGGCGCCGATGCATTTGTACAGCGTGCCCGCAGCGGCCGGCAGCGCGAGCGACGCCATCAGGAACGCCAGCAGCGGCGCGTGGAAAGACATGATGAGCCCCCTCATGGGCGCGGAGTGTCCCAAGTTAATGCGCGCTTGCCAAGTAGTTGTCGCATAAGATTCGCCGGCCCGAGGACGATGACCGGCTTTTCATCCGCCCAATGCACCGGTCGGGCCTGCGTTTCCACCACTGACACGATCGCCAATCCGCCGAACGCAGGCAGCCGACATCCTGGAGCGAGAGGCTCGCTGCGCCCTCGGCGGCACCACTTCAGCCTTTTTTTTAATGTCTACGCCCGCACGACCGCGCCCTGCCGGTGGGCTACTCCAGGGCCTAGAATAGGCGCCCTACCCGCCTGGATTAACCGCCATGCCCGGGATCGTTTCCCTGCCGACGCCCGAGTCGGAACACGCAGCCGTGCCTGCCCCGCCCGCGCGCGGCAAGCTCTACATCAAGACCCACGGTTGCCAGATGAACGAGTACGACTCGGCCAAGATGGCCGAGGTGCTGGCCGCGGCCGAGGGCCTGGACCTGACCGACGATCCGGAGCAGGCGGACGTGGTCCTGGTCAACACCTGCTCGATCCGCGAGAAGGCCCAGGAAAAGGTGTTCAGCCAGCTCGGGCGGTGGAAGGCGCTCAAGCGCGAGGGCCGGCCGGTGCTGATCGGCGTCGGTGGATGCGTGGCCTCGCAGGAGGGTGCGGCGATCGTCAGGCGCGCGCCGTACGTGGATCTGGTGTTCGGCCCCCAGACCCTGCACCGCCTGCCCGAGCTGATCCGCGCGCGGCGCGCCACCGGACAGCCGCAGGTCGACATCAGCTTCCCCGAGATCGAGAAGTTCGACCGCCTGCCCGAGCCGCGCGCCGACGGGCCCAGCGCCTTCGTTTCGATCATGGAGGGCTGCGGCAAGTACTGCAGCTTTTGCGTGGTCCCCTATACCCGCGGCGAAGAGGTCAGCCGGCCGTTCGAGGACGTGCTGGTGGAAGTGGCGAAGCTGGCGGCCCAGGGCGTGCGCGAAGTCAACCTGCTCGGGCAGAACGTCAACGCCTACCGCGGACCCTACGGCCAAGGAGAGGCGGCGGACCTGGCGCTGCTGATCCGCGCGATCGCCCAGATCGAAGGCATCAGCCGCATCCGCTTCACCACCTCGCATCCGCTGGAGTTCTCCGAGTCCCTGATCGAGGCCTACCGCGACGTGCCGCAGCTGGCCGACTACCTGCACCTGCCGGTGCAGGCCGGCAGCGACCGCATCCTGGCGGCGATGAAGCGCGGCTACACCGCGCTGGAGTTCAAGCAGAAGATCCGCAGGCTGCGCGCGGTGCGCCCCGGCATCTCCGTGTCGTCCGACTTCATCGTCGGCTTCCCGGGCGAGACCGCGGCCGATTTCGAGAAAACCATGAAGCTGATCGAGGACATCGGCTTCGACCAGTCGTTCTCGTTCGTGTACTCGCGCCGTCCCGGCACGCCGGCGGCCGATCTGCACGACGACACGCCGGCCAGCGAGAAGCAGGCCCGCCTCGCGCGCCTGCAGGCGCACATCAACGCGCATGCGGCCGGGATCTCGGAGCGGATGGTGGGCAGCGTGCAGTCGGTGCTGATCGAGGGCCCGTCGCGCAAGGACCCGCGCGAGCTCACCGGCAAGACCGAGAACATGCGCTCGGTGAACTTCGCCGGCGACCCCCGGATGGTGGGCCAGTTCGTCGACGTGATGATCACCGAGGCGCGGACCAACTCGCTGCGTGGGCGCGTGGCCTGAGCGCCGCCCCTTTTCCAGAGGTCTCGACGTCGCTGCGGTCGGCGGCGCATGGGTCGATCGAAGCGCCTGGGCAACCGGCTACTGGCCACGAAGGCGGCAACATGAAGAACGTCATCTGCATGGCTGGAACCGCGAGCGTCCCCGGGCGGGACCAGCGCGGCGACGCCTGTTCATCTACCCAGGCGCCCGAGGCGCGGCACGTATGTGGCCGCACGACATCGATCGCGATAATCTGCACGCCTCCCGCTCAAGCGACCACGCCATCCCCCAGTCCACGCCCAAGCTCTGGGTTTTCGTGCTCGAAGCCCAGCCTCTGCCGGAAGCTCCGGAATTCATGGAGTTCGGGGGCGCCTACGTGCTCTGCTACCAGATGCCCGGGCTGGCCAGGGATCCGGTGCGCCACGCCAGCGACTTCCTGCGCGGGGCGGGCTGGCTGGTGACCGGCGTGCAGGAAGAACCGGAGCAGCGCACGCGCGACGAGGCGCCCGAGTCGGCGCATTTCGACCAGGCGCTGATCGACGAAGAGGCCTACGTTTTCCACCAGTGGCGGGTCGAGGACGCCGCCGGCCAGACCCGGCACTAGGAATCCATGAACCAGACCGAGAAACGCGAGTTCGTGCTCGAACCCGACAACGCCGAGCGACTGGCCAACCTGGCCGGGCCGTTCGATGCGCACCTGCGGCAGATCGAGCTGCGCCTGGGCGTGGAAATCGCCAACCGCGGCAACGTCTTCAAGATCACCGGTCCGGCCGCGGGCGCCGCCGAAAAACTGCTGCGCGCGCTCTACCAGGAAGCGGGCGAGGAGACCTTCGACAGCGAAGGGATCCACCTGCGCCTGAACGCGGCCAATGTCGACCGGGTCGCCGCAGGCGGGTATCAGGCGCAGGACGTGGCGATCAAGGTCAAGCGCGGCACGGTGCGCGGACGCGGCCCCGCGCAGGCAGGCTATCTGCACGCCATCGCCACCCACGACATCAACTTCGGCATCGGCCCGGCCGGCACCGGCAAGACCTTCCTGGCGGTCGCCAGCGCGGTCGAGGCGCTCAACGAGGCGCGCGTGCAGCGCCTGATCCTGGTGCGCCCGGCGGTGGAAGCGGGCGAAAAACTCGGCTTCCTGCCGGGCGACCTCAGCCAGAAGGTCGATCCGTACCTGCGCCCGCTGTACGACGCGCTGTACGAGATGTTCGGCCTGGAGAAAGTCCTCAAGCTGCTGGAGAAGAACGTCATCGAGATCGCGCCGCTGGCCTACATGCGCGGACGCACGCTCAACGACGCGTTCGTGATCCTGGACGAGGCGCAGAACACCACCATCGAGCAGATGAAGATGTTCCTGACCCGCATCGGCTACGGCAGCACCGCCGTGGTCACCGGCGACCTCAGCCAGATCGACCTGCCCAAGCACCAGAAGTCGGGCCTGAAGGACGGGCTGGAAGTGCTGCGCGGGGTCGAGGGCATCAGTTTCACCTTCTTCAGCAGCCGCGATGTGGTGCGCCACCCGCTGGTGGCCAAGATCGTGCGCGCCTACGATGCGCGCGACGGCAAGGATCCGGACGGCGAGCAGGGCTGAGCCGTCGCGGCGCCTGCGATCGATCACCCGCTCCATGCCCACCCACGCCAGCGCATCCGTTCACGTATGAAGCCATCCGTCCCATGACCCGAGGCCCGGTCCTGCTCGAGGTGTCGGTGAGCTATGCGCTGCCGCGCGCCGGGCTGCCTTCGGCGGCGAGCTTCCGCAACTGGGTGGCCGCGGCGCTGGCCGGCCGCATCCGGGAGGCCGATCTGGCCGTTCGCCTGGTCGATGCCGAGGAAGGCCGCGCGCTCAACCGCCACTACCGCGGTAAGGATTACGCCACCAACGTATTGAGTTTTCCGGCCGATATCGCCGCAGGCGTCAAGCTGCCCAGGGGCGTCAAGATGCCGCTGCTGGGCGACCTGGTGATCTGCGCGCCGGTGGTGGCGCGCGAGGCGCGCGAACGGAAGAAGCCGTTGGCGGCGCACTACGCGCACCTGACCGTGCACGGCGCGCTGCACCTGCTCGGCTGGAACCACGAGGACGAACGCGAGGCCGATGCGATGGAGCTGCTGGAGCGCCAGATCCTCGCCGGCCTGGGGATCGGCGATCCCTACCTGCTGGAGGACTGAGGTGCGCACCACGTCGAGCAAATCGGTGATGAGCAGGTTGGCCGTCTCGTTGGGCTTGAGCCTGGGCGCGGCATCGGCGCTGGCCGCCACCAATGGCGCGCGGCCGGCGGCACTGGATGCCGCCGGCGTGGATCTGCCCGCATTGATCGAATGCCGCGCCGAGCTATCCGGCTTTTTCGCGCTCGGACCCGCGCTCGCCGATCCGCTGCAGGCCGTGGCGCTGGGCTGGCGGCCGCTGCCGCAGGTCAACATGTTCCTGACCGAGTTCAAGCTGACCGCCCCGATCACCGTGTTCGGGCACGCCAGCGACCATATCGCTTTGGCCGGCAACAGCATCCTCGCGATCCTGGATCTGCCCGACCCTCGCCCGCTCGCCAGGGAGCTGGCGCTGGAAACGGCGATCGACACGCCGGCCAAGGCGATGTTCGGCAAGGAGCTGCGCAGTCTGGAGCGCCGGGATCCGGAGTCGGGCCGGACAATGATCGAATCCCTGGTGCTCAACGTTTCCAATGTCGATTCGCACCCCGGCAAGACCCTGGTGGGCTGCGGCTACAGCCTCGATCCGGACGAGCTCGATCCGGAAGAGGCAGACCCCGACGTCCGCCCGGAGGGAGCGGTCCCGGCGGTCGACGCGGCGGTTCCCTGAGGCCTGCTAGACTGCCGCCGTCGCCCCCGATCCGGGTGCCGCTTCCCCCCAGAGATGCTAGAAGACGACAGTACTCCCGCGCCGGAATCCGAAAAACGGCGCTCCTGGCTGGACCGCATCAGTTCCGCGTTCTCCGGCGAACCCTCCTCCCGCGACGATCTGCTCGTGCTGCTGCGGGACGCGCACAGCAACGGCCTGATCGCCGCGGACACGCTGCGGATGATGGAAGGCGCGATCTCGGTGGCCGACCTCACGGTGGGCGATGTGATGATCTCGCGCTCGCAGATCGTGTCGCTGCCGGTCGACGGCGATTTCCTGGACCTGATGAAGCAGGTGGTGGAGTCGGGCCACTCGCGTTTCCCTGTGCACGGCGACAACCGCGACGAGATCCTGGGCATCCTGCTGGCCAAGGACCTGCTGCGCGGCGTGGTCGCCGACAGCAGCCCGGGCGGCATCCGCGAACTGCTGCGCCCGGCGGTGCTGATCCCCGAGTCCAAGAAGCTCGACCTGCTGCTGAAGGAATTCCGGCTTTCGCGCAACCACATGGCGATCGTGGTCGACGAGTACGGCGGCGTGGCCGGCCTGGTGACGATCGAGGACGTGCTGGAGCAGATCGTCGGCGAGATCGACGACGAGCACGACGAAGCCGAGGACGGCGCCGCGTTGATCGCCGCGCAGGCCGACGGGCAGTACGTGGTCGATGCGCTGACCCCGATCGACGATTTCAACGAGCGCTTCGGGGCGGATTTTCCGGACGACGAATACGACACGGTCGGCGGACTGGTCACCGCGGCCATCGGCCACCTGCCCGAGACCGACGAAGAGCTGACGCTGGGGCGGTTCGCCTTCCGCGTGGCCCGCGCCGACTCGCGCCGCGTGCACGCGTTCCATGTCGGCGTGCTCTCCGATAGCTAGGGTGCTGGCCCGCTT
>DATHAV010000172.1:0-4219 GCA_035296505.1 Pseudoxanthomonas sp. | reverse complement strand
CGCACGCATTCCCAGGCGGCGTCGGCGTCGGCCAGGTTGTTGTAGCTCAGCGCCTTGCCCTGCAGCTGGGCGAAGGTGGCCAGGGTGCCCGGTGTTGGGTGCAGGTCGCGGTAGAACGCGCCGCGCTGGTGCGGGTTCTCGCCGTAGCGCAGGTCCATGACCTTCACGACGCTGGAGTTCATCTGCGCCGGGAACTCGGTGCGCACCGGCACGGTGGCCTCGGTGGCGGTCACGGCCGAAAGGTAGTTGCTGATCGCCGCGTCGTACCGGGCCACGCGGTCGAACGCGGCCACCGAGAAGGCGAAACGTTTGGCCGCCGACAGTCCGCCGTCGTGGGCCTCCAGTTCGGCCAGCAGTTCGGAGTACTGCGACGGGTCGGTGGCGACCGCGACGCGGGCGAAGTTCTTCGCCGCCGAACGCAGCATCGCCGGCCCGCCGATGTCGATGTTCTCCACGGCGTCTGCCAGCGTGCAGTCCGGATCGGCGGTGACGGACTCGAACGGATACAGGTTCAGCACCAGCAGGTCGATCGGCGCGATGCCGTGCTCGGCCATCGCCGCATCGTCGATGCCGCTGCGCCCCAACAGGCCGCCGTGCACCTTCGGATGCAGCGTCTTGACCCGGCCGTCCATGAGTTCGGGAAAGCCGGTGACATCGGCGACGTCGATGACCGTCAGGCCCGCTTCGCGCAGCGACCGTGCGGTGCCGCCGGTGGAAAGCAGCTCCACGTTGCGCGCCGTCAAGGCACGGGCCAGGTCGATCAGACCGGTCTTGTCAGAAACGGACAGCAGTGCCCGGCGCACGGGCAGCGGAGCGGAACTCATGGGGGCAGGAGATCGAAGCAGAGCGGGTGCATACTTTAGGCTGACAGGCACTGCCATGGACCTGCAGGAACTGGATTGTGTCGATCTACGCGTTGAAGGGAGGTTCCAGGCGCTGCTGCGCCCCGCCGTAGGAACGCTGTTCCGCGCCGGAGTGACCGCCAATGCGGTAACCGTGGGCGCCGCGCTGGTCTCGCTGGCAGTGGCCGCCGCCGTGTATGCCTTTGCCCCAGCGCAGCCGCTGTGGTACCTGGCGCTGCCGCTGTGGATGCTGCTGCGCATGGCGCTCAATGCGGTGGACGGCATGCTGGCGCGCGAGTTCGGCCAGCAGTCGCGGCTGGGGGCCTATCTCAACGAGTTGGGCGACGTCGCCGCCGATGCCGCCCTCTGCCTCAGTCTGCTCAGTCTGCCCGGGGTCGATGCGACAGCGCTCTGGACCTTGGCCTGGATGGCCGCGTTGAGCGAGTACGCCGGCGTACTGGGGCTGATGGTGGGCGCCAGCCGGCGCTACGACGGCCCCATGGGCAAGAGCGATCGCGCATTCGTAGCGGGCGTGACCGGATTGCTGCTGGCGCTGGGCTGGCTCGACGGGGCATTGGTCTCCGGCATGGCTTGGGTCGCGGCGGCGTTGTGCGTGCCGACCGTCTGGCGGCGGGTACGCAATGGATTGGCCCAACCCGGCTGAGCCCCCGGTTCCAGGGCTACATAACGGAGTGCTGCATGCGCGTACAGGAACATCTGCAGTTCCATAGTTTCGACGGCCAACCGCTGTTCTACCGGCATTGGCCGACCGCCGCCGCCGCCGCCGCGCCCCGCCGTGCGCTGGTGCTGCTGCATCGCGGCCATGAGCATTCCGGCCGGGTCGTGCACCTGGTCGATGAGCTGGACCTGCCTGACGCCGCGGTGTTCGCCTGGGACGCGCGCGGCAATGGCCAGTCGCCGGGCGAGCGCGGCGATGCGCCGGGGTTCGAGGCGCTAGTGCGCGATCTCGACGGTTTCATCGCCCACATCGGCCAGCGGCACGGCATCGCCGTGCAGGACATCGCGATCGTCGCCCAGAGCGTGGGCGCAGTGATCGCCGCCACCTGGGTGCACGATTACGCGCCACCGTTGCGCGCGCTGGTGCTGGCCTCGCCGGCGTTCAAGGCCAGGGCGGATGCCGGAGACAGGAGCTTCGCTGCCGATGCCGAGCGTGGTCGATGTCTGCGCCGAGTTGCCGTTCCGCGGCCAGGCGCGCCGTTACCGCAGCGTGCCGATGCCGGATCTGGCCACGCCCTCGCCGGAAGCGCTGCATCGCGCCGCGGACGCGATCGCGCACGCTCGCCGTCACGGCGAAGTGCTGGTCTGCTGCGCGCTGGGGTACTCGCGCAGTGCCGCAGCGGTGGCGACCTGGCTGCGCCGCAGCGGCCATGCCGACAGCGCCGATGCGGCGATCGCGCTGGTGGCGGCGGCTGATTACTGGCGGCGCGACGCCCTGCGCCGCTACCTGATCCACGCGGTGTTCAACGGCGTGCTGATCGAGCGCGACGCGGCCAAGCGCCACGACGATCCGATCGCCTGCCTGTGCCGGGCGGTGGACGAGGGCAATTCGCTGATCCTGTTTCCGGAAGGCACGCGTAACACCGAAGAGGGCGTGCTGCCGTTCAAGAGCGGCATCTACCATCTGGCCCGGCAGCGACCGGAACTGGAGTTCGTGCCGGGTGGATCGACAACCTCAAGCGGGTGATGCCCAAGGGCCGCTTGCTGCCGTTGCCGCTGTTGTGCACCACCACGTTCGGCGAACCTCTGCGGCTGAAGCCCGCTGAAGACAAGGAACGTTTTCTGGAGCGCGCGCGGGTGGCGCTGCTGGCACTGGGTCCACAGCCACGCATGAACCGCGCATGATCCCGGGCTCCGGAATGACGATGTTTTCGCTGGTCAGCGACGTGGTGCAGCTGTCCACGCATGCGCAGACCCGACTGCTGTTCGCCGGCATCGTCGCGGTGCTGGTGGTGGCCACGCTGATCGCCGAGACCCTGCGCTGGCGTGCGCGGCATGCGCCCAGCCCGGTGCTGGCCAACCTGGTCTCGCGGATCCGCGCGTGGTGGGTGATGGCCGCGGTGGTGGCGCTGGCGTTCGTCTTCGGCCGCACCGGGGTGGTGGTGCTGTTCGCGCTGGTATCGCTGTTCGCGCTGCGCGAGTTCATCACCCTTACGCCGACGCGCGCCGGCGATTATTACGCATTGCTGGCGGCGTTCTGCGTGGTGCTGCCGTGGCAGTACTGGCTGGTGTGGACCGACTGGTACGGCATGTACACGCTGCTGATCCCGGTGTACGCGTTCCTGTTCCTGCCTATCTTGGCCACCATCGGTGGCGATACCGCCGATTACCTGGAGCGCACGTCGAAGGTGCAGTGGGGCTGATGATCAGCGTGTTCTGCATCTCGCACGTGCCGGCGCTGCTTAACCTGGAGCTGGCCGGGGCGGAGCCGGCGCGCAACCTGCTGCTGTTCGCCTTCCTGGTGATCGTGGTGCAGTCCTCGGACGTGCTGCAGTACGTATGGGGCAAGCTGATTGGCAAGCGCCTGATCGCGCCGAAGCTGTCGCCGTCCAAGACCGTGGAGGGCTTCATCGGGGGCGTGCTGTCGGCCAGCGCGCTGGGCGCTGTGCTGTGGTGGCTGACCCCGTTCACGCCGTGGCAGGCATTCGGGATTTCGCTTGGTCAACCTGATGGGGTTCTGGGGTGGCCTGGTGATGTCGGCGATCAAGCGCGATCGCGGCATCAAGGGCTGGGGCCACATGATCGAGGGCCACGGCGGCATGCTCGATCGGCTGGATTCGGTGTGCTTCGCCGCACCGGTGTTTTTCCACCTGGTGCGTTACTTCTGGAGCGAGTGAGAGGGCGTACCGAGTAACGGTCCAACTGCCGCAAGGCGGACAGGCCGTACCCGTCGCCGCTCAGGCGAGCCCGTAATCCTTCAGCTTCTTGCGCAGCGTGGCGCGATGGATGCCGAGAATCGCCGCGGCGCGGCTCTGGTTGCCTTCGCAATGGTTCAGCACTTCGACGAACAGCGGTACTTCCATTTCGCGCAGCACGATCTCGTACACGTCGTCCACGTCGCAGCCGTCCAGGTCGCGCAGGTAGCGTCGTACCGCCTGTGCGACGTGCTCCCGCAACGGGGGTTTGGGATGGCCACGACTGGGGTCCTGGCGGGCGGCGGCATTCAAGCGGAAATCCCCTGCTGCTGCTGGGTCGGATCAAGCCCGCGGGACCGGTACCGGCGGGCGGAGGAGTCTAGCGCGTGATCCGCGCGCCTGCATTCGTTCGTGCGCAAATCTGCTTCGGTTAACGGAAGTCGAAGGAAAAAGCGACCACGGCGGCGTCGGGCTCACGCAACTGCAGCACGATCTGCGCGCTCT
>DATHAV010000171.1:0-5016 GCA_035296505.1 Pseudoxanthomonas sp. | reverse complement strand
CACATCAGCGCGACCACCGACCACAGGATCGCCGGCACCGCGAACACGTGGATCAGCTGGTTGGCGTCGTTGCGGTGGTCGTCCGAATAGCTGGCGAACCAGCGATCGATCGGGCGTTGCGTGGCGGCATTCATCGGCGTGCCCAAAGTGCGTCGAAGGCGCAGCATAGCTCAGCGGGTACGGCCGGGAGCCAGGTGCGGGAGCACGCCGCGGCGCCAGGGATGGCGGGTTGGCGGCGACATCTGGCTGATCCCCACCGCGCGGCGTTGGTAAGGCCGCGCCGATCCGATCTTCAGTCGATCCGGATGCCCGCCAGCGCCTGCAGCGCCTCGGCGTACTTGGCGCGGGTGCGCTCGATCACCTCCGGCGGCAGCGAGGGACCGGGCGCGGTCCTGTCCCAGTCCAGCGTTTCCAGGTAGTCGCGGACGAACTGCTTGTCGTAGCTGGGCGGGCTGCCGCCCACTTCGTACTCCGAAGCCGGCCAGTACCGCGACGAGTCCGGCGTCAGCATCTCGTCCATCACGTACAGGCGCCCGTCGGCGTCGGTGCCGAATTCGAATTTGGTGTCGGCCAGCAGGATCCCGCGCTGCGCGGCGTGGTCGGCCGCGAAGCGGTAGAGGCGCAGGGTGGCGTCGCGCACGCGCTCGGCCAGTTCCGGCCCGACCGCCTTGACCATGGCGTCGAAGTCGATGTTCTCGTCGTGGCCGACCGCGGCCTTGGTCGAGGGCGTGAATACCGGCTCGGGCAGTCGCTCGGCCTGGCGCAGGCCGTCGGGCAGGGCGATGCCGCCGACCGTCCCGGTGCGCTGGTAGTCCTTCCAGCCGCTGCCGATCAGGTAGCCGCGCGCGATCGCCTCCACCGGCACCGGCTTTAGCCGGCGCGTGACCACCGAACGGCGGACGTACAGCGAGGCATCCACGCCCTGCGGCAGCACCGAGGCCACGTCGATGCCGGTGAGGTGGTTGGGCATCAGGTGCGCGGTCTTCTCGAACCAGAAGTTGGAGATCCGGCACAGCATCTCGCCCTTGCCCGGAACCGGATCGGGCAGCACCACGTCGAATGCGCTGAGGCGGTCGGTGGCCACCATCAGCAGGAGGCCGTCGGCCGCGCCGGCGCTGGACAGGGCTTCGGCCGGCAGGCGTTCGCGCGGCAGGTCGAACACGTCGCGCACTTTGCCCCGGTGGCGCAAGGGCAGGCCGGGCAGATCGGACTGCGAAAGAGAGGATCGCACCGCGGTCGTGGACATGGCAGCTCCTGAAGGCCGCGTAGTTTAAGGCCCAGGGGCGAGAGGCGTGCCGTAAACTGGCGGCCGTTCCCTTGGTGAAGCATCACGATGACGCGTTGGTACGGCAAATTGCTGGGGTTCGTGGCGGGCTTCCTGCTCATGCGCAGCCCGGTGGGCGGGGTGATCGGAATGATCATCGGCCACGCCTTCGACGCCGACTGGTTCCGGCTCGGCCGCAACGATCCCTATCGCGTGTTGAACCTGACCAGCGAAGCCACCGACGCCGAGATCGACCAGGCCTACCGCCGGCTGATTTCGCAATACCATCCGGACAAGATGGGCGGCGCGGCCGACGAAGAGCGCAGGCAGGCCGAGAGGAAGGCCGGCGAGATCAACGCCGCCTATGACCGCATCAAGGCGATGCGCAAGCGCTGAGAAGCAACCACAAGGAAGCGACGCTGCAGCGGTGCCGTTCCGGAGCGAGCGGACGTTCCGCGGTTTCCCTGTCATGGCCGGCAAACCGCCTGCGCCCGAGCTTGGACGCGTCGTCAATGCGCGGGGCGGGGGCAGCCGCATGGAACGCGTTTTCGCCGCCGACGCCGAAGGCGCAGCCGCTGCGGAGCGCGGCTTGCGGTGTAGAACTTCCGGCTGCCGGTACACTGCCGCCCCTCGAGGACGCTGCGTTCTCGTTAGCCTTGGCCCGGATTTCCAATGACCGACTGCGTGATCGCGCCTTCCATCCTGTCCGCGGACTTCGCGCGGCTCGGCGAGGAAGTGGACCGGGTGCTCGCCGCGGGCGCCGACTGGGTGCATTTCGACGTGATGGACAACCATTACGTGCCCAATCTCACCATTGGGCCGCTGGTGTGCGCGGCGCTGCGCAAGCACGGCGTCGCCGCGCCGATCGACGTGCACCTGATGGTGCAGCCGGTGGACCGCATCGTGCCGGACTTCGCGCAGGCCGGCGCCAGCGTCATCAGCTTCCATCCGGAAGCCAGCGCCCATGTCCACCGGACCGTCCAGCTGATCAAGTCGCACGGCTGCAGGGCCGGCCTGGTGCTGAACCCGGCGACCCCGGTGGAGGTCCTGGACTGGGTGCTGGACGAACTCGACCTGGTGCTGCTGATGTCGGTCAACCCGGGCTTCGGCGGCCAGGCGTTCATTCCCTCGGCGCTGGACAAGCTGCGCGCGGTGCGCCGGCGCATCGACGCCAGCGGCCGCGCCATCCGGCTGCAGATCGATGGCGGGGTCAAGGCCGAGAACATCGGCGAGATCGCGGCCGCCGGCGCCGACACGTTCGTCGCCGGTTCGGCCATCTTCAGCGCACCGGACTATGCGCAGGTCATCGCCCGCATGCGCCGCGCGGTGGCCGATGGCCGGGAGTCGGGCACGGAAAAGGGCGGTCGCTCGCGCACCGCCCCGTGGAATATTGGAGGCTGATCCCGCCTCCGCCCGTCGTCCCTGCTATGGCCTTCGACGCTACGGTCGCCGTGTTACCGGAGGATGACGTTCACCGGCCGGTCTCCTGCCGCTGCTAGCCTGCTCCGCTCCCTACAAGAACCGACCATGTCCCACACGCGCTGGTGCCTGATCCTCAACGGAAAATCCGCGGGCAACGAGGATCTGCGGGCGGCCGTGGCGGATGTTCGCGCCCGCGGCGTCGACCTGCAGGTGCGCGTCACCTGGGAGAGCGGGGACGCCGAGCGCTACACCCGCGAAGCGCTGGACGGCGGCATCGAGGCCATCGTCGCCGCCGGCGGCGACGGCACCTTGAGTTCGATCGCTTCGGCACTGGCCGGATGCCCCGGTTCCGCGGGCCAGCTCCCGTCGCTGGCCCTGGTCCCGCTGGGCACGGCCAACGATTTTGCCTGCGCCACCGGCGTTCCGCTGGAACCGCTCGCCGCGCTGGAGCTGGCGATCGGGACGACCCCTGTGCCGATGGACCTGTTGCGCATCGAGTGCGACGGCGGGGTCCACTGGTGCGCGAACCTCGCCAGCGGCGGCTTCGGTACCCAGGTCACGGTGGAAACCGACGCCGGCATGAAGAAGATGCTGGGGGGGCTGGCCTACCTCATCACGGGGATCGCCAGACTCGGCAGGATCGAGCCGGTGCGCGCGCGTCTGCACGGACCTGGCTTCGACTGGGAGGGCGACTTCATCGCGCTGGGCCTGGGCAACGGCCGGTTGGCCGGGGGCGGCCAGGCGCTGTGCCCGGACGCGCTGCTGGACGACGGCCTGCTCGACCTCACCGTGGTGCCCGAGCTTTCCGGCGAAGTCGGGGCCACGGTCGCCGCGCTGCTCGGGGGCGGCAAGCAAGCGGCGCTGGACCGGGTCGCGGTGCGCGCGCGGCTGCCGTGGCTGCGGATCGAATCGCCGCGTCCGATGACCCTCAACCTCGACGGCGAACCCCTGGAGTCGCAGCGCTTCGGCATCGAGTGCGTACCCGGCCGCCTGCGCATGCACCTGCCCGCCGATTGCGCGCTGCGGGGCGTGCGCCAGGCCGCGCCGGAGGATAAACCGGCCGGCACGCGTTAAAGTAGCGCGGCAATGAAGCCGACGCCCTGCCGTGCCCTTCCTTCCGCTCGCCGCTGCTGGCGATGGTGGCTTGTCGCCGTCGTCCGCCAGACTCCCGCGCTCCGGAAGGAGATCCGTCTTGATCACGTTCGAGCAGTTCCAGCACTACGCTGACCCGGACCACGCACCGGGCGCCCGCGTCCGCGTACCGGTGGTGCGCGAAGTGCTCTCCGACCTGGCCACCCCGCTCTCGGTCTATCTGAAATTCGCCGACGCCGCGCACACCTACCTGCTGGAATCGGTGGAAGGCGGCGAGCGTTTCGGGCGCTATTCCATCATCGGCCTACCGGCCAAGCGTGTGATCACCTTCCGCGGCCGCATCATGGAAGTGCGCGACCACGGGCAGCTGGTGGAACAGCGTACCGTGGACGATCCCTTGGCTGAGGTAGAGGCCCTGCGGGCCGAGCATTCGGTACCCAGGCTGGAGGGGCTGCCCGGCTTCACCGGCGGACTGGTCGGCTGGTTCGGCTTCGAGTGCATCGGCTACATCGAGCCGCGCCTGGCCGAAGCCGCGACCGGCCAGCGCGACGAGCTCGGCACGCCCGACATCCTGCTGATGCAGTCCGAAGAGCTGGCGGTCTTCGACAACTTGAAGAGCCGCCTGTACCTGATCGTGCATGCGGATCCGCGCGCCGACGGCGCCTGGGAGCGCGCGCAGGCGCGGCTCGATGCGCTGAGCGCCACGCTGCGGCAGGGCGGCGCCGGCTATCCCGCGCCGATCGCTCGCCGCGCGCTGGACGAGAGCCACTTCGTGTCCGGCTTCACCCGCGAGGATTTCATCGCCGCGGTGGAGAAGTCCAAGGACTACATCCGCGCCGGCGACATCTTCCAGGTGGTGCTTTCGCAGCGCCTGAGCGTGCCGTTCGACGCGCGCCCGGTGGACGTGTACCGCACCCTGCGCGCGCTCAATCCCTCGCCGTACATGTATTTCATCGACGTCGGCGACGTGCAGGTGGTGGGGTCGTCGCCGGAGATCCTGGTGCGCCTGCAGGACGGCGAGGTGACCGTCAGGCCGATCGCCGGCACGCGTCCGCGCGGCGCCACCGCCGAAGCGGACGCCGCGCTGGAGGCCGAGCTGCTGGCCGACCCGAAGGAGCGCGCCGAGCACCTGATGCTGATCGACCTGGGCCGCAACGACGCGGGGCGGGTATCGGAGCCCGGCACGGTGCGGGTCGGCGAGCGGTTCGTGATCGAGCGCTACAGCCACGTCATGCACA
>DATHAV010000170.1:0-4369 GCA_035296505.1 Pseudoxanthomonas sp. | reverse complement strand
GTCTGCGACCCCATGCACGGCAACACCGAGTCGACCAGCAACGGCTTCAAGACCCGGCGCTTCGACAACATCCGCGCCGAGGTCGAGCATTCGTTCGATCTGCACGCGGCGGCCGGCACGCGCCTGGGCGGCGTGCACCTGGAGTTGACCGGCGAGGAGGTCACCGAATGCACCGGCGGGGCGCGCGAACTGACCGACATCGATCTCGAGCGCGCCTACCGTTCGACCGTGGACCCGCGGCTCAACTACGAGCAATCGCTGGAGATCGCCATGTCGATCGTGCGCAAGCAGAACCAGGTGGCGGCGCCACGCACGGCCTGAGGCCGGCGCGGCGCCGGTGCCGTCACTCGCCCTGGGCCTGGGAATAGCCGCGGACGCCGTCGAAGGTGTAGAGATTTTCGGTCTTCACCGCGTCCAGGCCCGCGGCCACCAGCCGCAGCAGCAGGGTGGCGATCGCCTGCGGAGCCACGGTGGCTTCGGCCGCGGTGAAGCGGCAGCGCCAGTGGTCGGTGCACAGGGTCTGGGTGAAGCCCTGCGGATACGCCTTGACGCCCCGGTTGGTCACCAGCGATAGCGCGAATTCCGGCGCCGCCAGCGCCTCCAGGCGCTCGCCCAGCGCCTTCGGATCACGACCAGACTCGTCCCAGTTGAGGAATACGTCCACGCCCACCAGTTGCTTGGCGGCAACGGGCCGGGGAGCGACGTGCGCGCCGGCAGGTCGATCCGGCACCAGCCGTGCCGGCGACGACGGGTAGTCGACGGCAGCAAGCTGTCGCGGCCGCTGCCCCAGCCTGTCGACCACGGCCTGGCCGAAGGCGCGCGTGCCGACCCGACTGCCACCGCGGCTCTCGGCGTGCAGGTCGGCCGTGTGGATGCCGTCTTCCAGCGTACGCAGCCAGGCGTTGTGGACGGCCGCAGCGGCGCTGCCGCGGCCCAGGTGGACCAGCATCATCACCGCCGACAGCAGCAGCCCTGAGGGATTGGCCAGGTCCTTGCCCGCGATGTCGGGGGCCGAACCATGCACCGCCTCGAACATCGCGCAGTCGCGCCCGATGTTGGCCGAGGGCGCCAGTCCGATCGAGCCGGCCACTTCGGCCGCGACATCGGACAGGATGTCGCCGTACAGGTTGGGCGTGACCACCACGTCGAAACGCTCCGGCTGCACGGCCATCTTCGCGGTGCCGATGTCGATGATCATGTGCTCGGCCTGCAGCTGCGGGTATTCGGCGGCGATCTCGTCGAACACCTTGTGGAACAGGCCGTCGGTCAACTTCATGATGTTGTCCTTGGTCATGCAGGTGACCTTGCGGCGGCCGTGCGCCAGCGCGTACTCGAACGCGTGGCGGACGATCCGCTCGCAGCCCGGGCGGGTGATCAGCTTCAGGCACTGGTACACCTCTTCGCTCTGGCGGTGCTCGATGCCGGCATAGGTGTCCTCTTCGTTCTCGCGCACGATCACCACGTCCATCGACGGATGCATGGTCGCCACGAACGGCGCGTAGGCCACGCACGGACGCACGTTGGCGTAGAGGCCCAGGCTCTTGCGCAGGCTCACGTTGACGCTCTTGTAGCCGCCGCCCTGGGGCGTGGCGATCGGGCCTTTCAACAGCACCTTGTGCCGGGTGATGGCGTCCATGACCTCCGGTCCGAAGCCCGCGGACGAGCCGGCGAGGTACGCATTAAGTCCGACGGTCACCGGATGGAAGCGCAACGAGGGATCGGCCGCTCGCAGGACCGAGAGCACCGCCTCGGTGATTTCCGGTCCGATGCCGTCGCCAGCGGCCACGGGAATGTCGAGAGGGGCAGGGTGAGGCGCACCGATCTGCTGGGGGACGTGGAGGGGAGCTTCGAGCTGTGCGATCATGATGCGACATCCAATACACGACAAAAGTGTCGCGTATTATAAGTCGCGAAAATTGGTGCAAGTCAAGAGACCGAAATGGCAGAACAGGCGCAAGGCGGATGGACCTTCCTCAGCAACCACAGCCACGTGCTGGTGTGCTTGGCCGCCGATGGCGAACAGACGTTGCGCGAAGTGGCGGAAAAGGTTGGAATCACCGAACGGGCGGTGCAGCGGATCGTCGGCGAGCTCGAGCAGGCCGGGGTGCTGCGCAGGCAGCGCGACGGGCGACGCAACCGCTACCAGATCGCCCGCCACCTTCCGCTTCGCCACCCGCTGGAGGCGCACATCCGTATCGGCGAGTTGCTGGACCTGGTGACGCCGGCGCGTGCGGTGGACGTGGATCAGACGGTGTGAGTCCAGCGCCGGCGGCTCCGGCATCGATATAGATCCATCAGCCGTGTCGCCTTTGGCTACTGGCGTAGCGCGGAGGTTGTCCTTGAGCAGGATCGGGATGCCGGCGAGAGCCACACAGTGTTTGGCTGCGCTCGACAATGCAGCGCGTAGCTTCCTTCAGCGCTCCGGATCGACCCCAATCATGACGTGAGGCCGGGGCCAACTTGTCGATCGTCCCTATCCGCACCCGGCGGTGACCCGCGGCCGGTCTCAGGCGGCGCGCGAGGCCCGCTTGCGGTCGCTTTCGCTCAGGAACTTCTTGCGCAGGCGGATCTCCTTCGGGGTGACTTCGACCAGCTCGTCGTCCTCGATGAAATCCAGCGCCTGCTCCAGCGTGTACTTGATCGCCGGGGTCAGCTTGATCGCATCGTCCTTGCCCGACGCGCGCATGTTGGTCAGCGGCTTGGTCTTGATCGCGTTGACCGTGAGGTCGTTGTCCTTGGAGTGGATGCCGATCAGCTGGCCCTCGTAGACGTTGTCGCCCTCGGCCGCGAACAGCTTGCCGCGCTCCTCCAGCGGGCCCAGCGAATACGCGGGCGTGACCCCGGCCGCGTTGGCGATCATCACGCCGTTCTGGCGCTTGGCGATGGCCCCGACCTCACGCGGGCCGTAGTGGTCGAACACGTGGAACAGCAGGCCCGAACCCTGGGTCAGGGTCCGGAACTCGTTCTGGAAGCCGATCAGCCCGCGCGCGGGGATCATGTAGTCCAGGCGCACGCGGCCCTTGCCGTCGGGCTCCATGTTCTTCAGCTGGCCCTTGCGGATGCCGAGCTTCTCCATCACGCCGCCCTGGTGCTGCTCCTCGATGTCCACCACCAGTTGTTCGACCGGCTCCATCTGCTGGCCGTCGATCTCCTTGATGATGACTTCCGGGCGCGACACCGCCAGCTCGAAGCCCTCGCGGCGCATGGTCTCGATCAGCACCGACAGGTGCAGTTCGCCGCGGCCCGACACCAGGAACTTGTCCGGGTCGGAGCCTTCCTCGACCTTCAGCGCCACGTTGTGCAGGGTCTCGCGCTCGAGCCGCTCGCGGATCTGGCGGCTGGTGATGAACTTGCCGCCGCTGTGCTCCTTGCTGCCGGCGAACGGCGAGTTGTTGACCTGGAAGGTCATGCTGATGGTGGGCTCGTCCACGGTCAGCGGCGGCAGGGCCTCGGGCACGTCGAGCGCGCAGAGGGTGTCGGAGATGGCGAGTTCGGATACCCCGGAGATGGCGACGATGTCGCCGGCCTCGGCCTCCTCGATCTCGATGCGCTCCAGGCCCAGGAAGCCCAGCACCTGCAGTACCTTGCCCTGGCGCTTCCTGCCGTGGCGGTCGATCACGCTCACCGGCATGTTGGTGCGGACCGTGCCGCGCTGGATGCGGCCCACGCCGATCAGGCCGACGAAGTTGTTGTAGTCCAGCTGGCTGACGCGCATCTGGAACGGGCCGTCGCGGTCCACGTCCGGCGGCGAGACGTGCTTCATGATCGCCTCGTACAGCGGGGTCATGTCGCCCTCGCGCGCGCTGTCGTCCAGGCTGGCGTAGCCGTGCAGCGCCGAGGCGTAGACGATCGGGAAGTCGAGCTGCTCGTTGGTGGCGCCGAGCTTGTCGAACAGGTCGAACACCTGGTCGATCACCCAGTCCGGGCGCGCGCCCGGGCGATCGATCTTGTTGACCACCACGATCGGCCTGAAGCCCATCGCGAAGGCCTTTTGGGTCACGAAGCGGGTCTGCGGCATCGGGCCGTCCATCGCGTCGACCAGGATCAGCACCGAGTCCACCATCAACAGCACGCGCTCGACCTCGCCGCCGAAGTCGGCGTGGCCGGGGGTGTCGACGATGTTGATGCGGTTGCCCTGCCAGTTGATCGCGGTGTTCTTGGACAGGATGGTGATGCCGCGCTCCTTCTCCTGGTCGTTGCTGTCCATCATCCGTTCGGTGGTGACGGTGCGTTCGCTGAACGTGCCGGACTGCTTGAGCAGGCAGTCGACGAGGGTGGTCTTGCCGTGGTCGACGTGGGCGACGATCGCGATGTTGCGCAGGTTCTGGATGGACATGACGAAAGGCGCGATTGAAGCCGCGCTCGGGGC
>DATHAV010000169.1:0-2908 GCA_035296505.1 Pseudoxanthomonas sp. | reverse complement strand
GGCCTTCGATCGCCAGCAGGTTGACCGCCAGCGGCACGGCCGCGGCGATCGCCGCGGCTTCATGCGCTGCGCGCAGGCCCGGCACGAAGCCGCCGTCCGCGCCCGCGGCGGCATAGCCGCGCAGCCGTTCGATCGCCATCGCCACGGCTTCGTCGCCCTGCGCCATGCCGCGCAGGTAGACGTCGGTGCGCGCGTTGACGAACAGCGGCGTGGCGCCCAATGCACGGCGGATCGCGGCGATCTTCGCGGCCAGCCGCTCCGGCGCATCGGTCCCGTCTTCCAGGTTGATGCCGACGGCACCGGCGGCGGCGATCTCCAGCACCAGGTCGGCCACCGCTTCGGAATCGTCCGAGTAGCCGTTCTCGATATCGCAGCTCAGCGGCACCGTGGTCACGCGCAGCATGCCGCGCAGCGAGCCGAGCAGTTCCGCGCGCGGCAGCGCGCCGCCGTCGGCATAGCCGCGCGACCACGCGACCGCGGCGCTGCTGGTGGCAACGGCGGGTGCGCCCGCTTCCTGCCACAGCCGCGCGCTCGCGGCGTCCCAGGCATTGGGCAGAAGAAGCGGCGAGGCCTGGCGGTGAAGCGCGACGAAGCGTGCATGCAGGGAAGACATACCGATCCTTCTTGGTGGTTCCGGGAAACATACGCTGCGCGGGAGGCCCGGCCCGCTGCCGCCGATCGCTCATCGCGCCTGCGCCGCATCGAACAATTCCGCGGCGCGCGGCAGCGCGCCTTCCAGCTCAAGCAGGAACCGCTTGGTCGGCAGGCCGCCGCCGAAGCCGGTGAGTGCGCCGTCGGCCCCGATCACGCGGTGGCAGGGCAGCACGATGGGCAGCGGATTACGGCCGTTGGCGGTGCCCACCGCCCGCGTGGCGGTGGGCCTGCCCAGGCGCGTGGCCAGCTGCAGGTAGCTGAGGGTGTCGCCGTAGCCGATGTCGGCCAGCGCATTCCACACCCGCACCTGGAACGGCGTGCCGCGCGGCGCCAGCGGCAGGTGGAATCGCCTGCGCTCGCCGCCGAAATACTCGTCCAGCTGCCTGCGCGTGCGCTCCAGAACCGGATGGCCGTCCCGGCGCCACTGCTGCGGCTGCGCCATCGGATGCCGCGGCGACGGAAATTCGATCAGGCGCAGGCCCTCGTCGTCGGCCGCCAGCAGCAGCCGGCCCACCGGGCTGTCCACGTGCTGGTAGAAAATCATCTTCGATACCTCTTTAGCCGGCAGGAAAAAGGCAGGAGTCGCGGTGCGCCCGGATCATCGCGGCGCGCCGCTTTTGGCCGACGGCGGCGCGGGCAGGGAATCCTTCCACAGGTGCATCACCGCGTACGCGCGCCACGGGCGCCAGCCTTCCGCGCGCGCCGTCAGCGCCTTGGCGCTCAGGCGGGTGCCGTCGCCGGTCGCCGCCTTCCGCAGCACCAGGTCTTCGGCGGGAAACGCGTCCGGGTGCCCCAGCGCGCGCAGTGCGATGTACTGCGCCGTCCACGGGCCGATGCCGGGCAGCGCGGTCCAGCGGGCGGTGAAGTCCTCCAGCGTGCGCTCGCTGCCGAAGTCCACCCGGTCTTCGATCAACGCGCGGGCCACGCCGCGCAGGGTTTCGGCGCGGGCGCGGGTCAGGCCGATGCCGGTCAGGTCGGCGTCGGCCAGCGCTTCGGGCGTGGGGAAAAGATGCCCCAGGCCCGGTGCCGGTTCCTGCGCGAGCGCAATACCGAAGCGCCGCGCCAGCCGCGCCGTCACGGTACGCGCCGCGGCCACGCTGACCTGCTGGCCTACGACGGCGCGCACCGCGATCTCGAAGCCGTCCCAGCCGCTCGGCAGCCGCAGCCCCGGGCGCTTGCGCAGCAGCGGCCCGAGGCGTGCATCGGAACACAACGCCGCGCCGATCGCATGCGGATCGGCGTCCAGATCGAACATGCGCCGCAGCCGGCCCACGATCCGCAGCAGCTGCGCGGTGTCGCCGCCGTGCAGCCGCAGGCGCAGCGCGTGTTCGCCGCCCGGCCACGCGTCCAGCCGCAGCCAGCCGGGACGCTGCGCCGAACCCACCGCGCGCCCGTAGCCGAGCGCGTCCACCGCTTCCACGCCGGGCAGCGCGCGGCCGCGCAGGAACTCTAGCATCGCGGCGAAATGGTAGGGCGGGCGGTAGCCCAGCCGCAGCGTCAGCACGTTGGCGTCGACCGTGTGCGGGCTGCGGCGCAGGTCGCGCGGGGCCATGCGGTAGGCCTGCAGGAACGCGGCGTTGAAGCGGCGCAGGCTGCCGAATCCCGAGGCCAGGGCCACTTCGGTGACCGGCAGGGCGGTTTCGGTCAGCAGCTGCTTGGCGAACAGCAGTCGCCGGGTGCCGTGCACGCCGCTCGGCGCGGCCCCCACGCGCTCGACGAACAAGCGCCGCAGCTGCCGTTCGCCCATACCCACGCGCGCCGCCAGCGAAGCCAGCGGCTGTTCGGCCAGCGCGCCCTGCTCGATCAGCGTCAGCGCGCGCGCCACCGCCTCGTCGCCGCGCCGCCATGCGCCACCCTCGGGCGAGAGCTCCGGCCGGCAGCGCAGGCACGGGCGGAACCCCGCCGCCTCGGCCGCCGCGGCGCTGCCGTAGTAGGCGATGTTGCGCGGCTTGGGCGCCGGGGCCGGACACACCGGCCGGCAGTAGATGCCGGTGCTCCTGACCGCGGTGAAGAACAGGCCGTCGAAGCGCGCGTCGCGGCTCAGTCGCGCCTGTTCGCAGACGCGCGTGGCGGGCAACGAAGAGTGGATGGCCCCTGGCATGCCCGCAGGCTAGCACCGGCCATCCCCGGCTACTGGCCGCTTTCGGACATCGATGCCGATGCCGTACCGAAGCGTGGCCGGGCACGGGCGAATGTGGTTCTTTTTTCCGCGAAACCTACGGCCGCGCCAGCGCCGGCAGCAGGGTCCGCGGAT
>DATHAV010000168.1:0-1551 GCA_035296505.1 Pseudoxanthomonas sp. | reverse complement strand
ATTGCGAGCTTCATCGGAGGGAGACGGCGCGAAGGCGGCACGCATGGTGACATGCGCGGGTGTGATTCCGCGGCGGCGTGTGCTCCCGACACGCAGCGCGGACCTGTCTCCCGAACGCGCGGCGCTACAGGCCCGAGGCCTTGCGCCACAGCAGGTTGGCCAGGCCTGGCATCCGGCCGGCGAGCCCCAGCAACGGACCGCGCAGCAGGCTGGCGTGCATCTGGGCGTTCGAGAAAACGCGGTTGATGCCATCGAAGGTATAGGCGGCAGCGACGTTCTCGCTGCGTCGTTCGCGGGTCCAGCGCGCGAGACGGTGCGGCCCATCCCAGGGCACGCGGCGCGACTGCGCATCGGCGATCGAAGCGTGCAGCGCGGCGACGTCGCGCAGGCCCAGGTTGACCCCCTGCCCGGCCAGTGGATGCACCACGTGCGCGGCGTCGCCGGCCAGCAGCACGCGGCCGCAAACGTACTGGTGCGCCAGCTGCCGGCGCAGCGGAAACGCCGCGCGCGCCGAGGCCACGCGCACGTCGCCCAGGCGCCCCTGCGAGGCATGGGTCAGCTCCCGTCCCAGTGCCGCATCGTCCACGGCGAGCACGCGTTCGGCTTCATGGTCGGGCAGCGTCCACACGATCGAGCTGCACCCCTGCACGAACGGCAGGAACGCGAGCGGGCCGGTCGGCAGGAACCGCTGCCAGGCGGTATCGGCATGCGGAAGCGCGGTCTCGACGTAAGCGACCACGCCACGCTGCGCGTAGTCGTGCGCCGACACCTCGAGCCCGACCAGCGATCGCACGCTGGAGGCGGCCCCGTCGGCCGCGATCACCAGCCGCGCCTCCAGGCGCGTGCCGTCGTCCAGCCTCAATCGCGCGGCCGATCCGTCCTGCTCCAGGGACTGCACCCGCGCCGGGCAGTGCAGGCGCACGCCGGCCGCCGCGAGCGCGGTCCATAGCCGGTCCTGCAGCAGCGCGTGTTCGACGATCCAGCCCAGCTGCGCGCGTCCCAGCGTATCGGCGTCGAACGCCAGCTCGCCGCCAACCGCCGCGTCCCAGACGCGCATGCGCCGGTACGCATGCGCGCGCGCGGCGCGCGCCGACCCCCACACGCCGACCCGCTCCAGCAGCGCGACGCTGTCCGGCGCAATGGCATAGACGCGCAGGTCTTCGCTCTGCGCCGACCAACGCGCCGGCTCGCGGCCTTCCACCAGCGCCACGTCCAGGCCCAGCGAATCCAGCGCGAGCGCGCAGGCCGCGCCGACCACGCCGCCGCCGACCACCGCGACGTCGAGCTGCCCACGCCGGTTCATCGCGCCTGCTCGCGGCACAGCGCCGGCACATCGCCGCGAAAGCCCATCGCCCCGCCCACCAGCATCGACTGCAGGGCGGGCGACGCGCCGAAGGCCATCAGCCCCAGGCTGCGCAGCGGGCGAACCAGCGGCGCGTCGTTGGCCGTCAGCCGGGCCAGGCCATTGGAGAACGCCAGGGTGCGGCTGCGGTCCTCGCGCCGGCGTCCGGCATAGGCTTGCAGCAACGCCGGCGCACCCGGGTCCTGGGC
>DATHAV010000167.1:0-1928 GCA_035296505.1 Pseudoxanthomonas sp. | reverse complement strand
CTCGATCCTTCGAAGGGACCTGCGCCCGCCGAAGTGGTTCTGGCCCTGCGCGACCGCGTGCAGACGCTCAAGGACATGGCCGAGCGCGCGGCGGTCTGGTATCGCCCGCTGGAGGGCTACGACGAGGCGGCGGTCAAGTGCTTGGCGACCGCCGCCTCGTCGTAGCCCTCCAGCGGGCGATACCAGACCGCCGCGCGCTCGGCCATGTCCTTGAGCGTCTGCACGCGGTCGCGCAGGGCCAGAACCACTTCGGCGGGCGCAGGTCCCTTCGAAGGATCGAGTCCGAGCCTTTCGAGGTGGTACGCCAGGTGCGCGCCGACCGTTTCGGGATCGTCGGTCTTGAAGTAGTGCTGGTTGATCGAGCCGAGCTTGGCGGTGTCCAGGCGCGAGGCCTTGGAATTCACGTCCTCGACCGAGAACAGCGCGATCAGCTCTTCGCGGCTGAAGATCTCCTGGTCGCCGTGCGACCAGCCCAGGCGCGCCAGGTAGTTGATCAGCGCGTGCGGCAGGTAGCCGGCGTCGCGGTACTGCATCACGTCGGCCGCGCCGGTGCGCTTGGACAGCTTGGCGCCGTCCTGGTCCAGGATCATCGGCATGTGCGAGAACCGCGGCACCGGCGCGCCCAGGGCCTGGTAGATGTTGATCTGGCGCGGCGTGTTGTTGATGTGGTCGTCGCCGCGGATCACGTCGGTGACGCGCATGTCGATGTCGTCCACCACCACCGCGAAGTTGTAGGTGGGATAGCCGTCGGAGCGGAAGATCACCAGGTCGTCCAGCTCGCCGTTGCCGAGCTCGATGCGGCCTTTGATGCGGTCCTCGAACACGACGCTGCCCGAGAGCGGGTTCTTGAACCGGATCACCCGGTTGGGGTCGTCGCGGAACGGCAGGTTCTCGTCGCGCGCGCGGCCGTCGTAGCGCGGTTTCCCGCCCGCCGCCTGGGCCGCGCTGCGCATCGCTTCGAGCTCGTCCTTGCTCTCGTACGCATAGTAGGCCTTGCCCGCGGCCACCAGCTTCTCGGCCACCTCGCGGTAGCGGTCCAGGCGCCGGGTCTGGTAGATCGGGCCTTCGTCGTAGTCCAGGCCGAGCCACTCCATCGCCCGCAGGATCGCGTCGATGGCCTCCTGGGTGCTGCGCTCGCGGTCGGTGTCCTCGATGCGCAGGATGAAATCGCCGCCCCGGTGGCGCGATTCGAGCCAGCAGAACAGGGCCGTGCGCGCGCCGCCGATGTGCAGGTAGCCGGTGGGGCTGGGAGCGAAGCGGGTGCGGCAGGTCATGGCGTGGCCGGTGGCGGGGTGGTCCGATTTTAGCGTGCCGGGCTCGAGCGCGGCGGCAGGAGGCCGACGGCGGTCGTCGCGGTCGAACTTCGCCGCCCACCGCTTATCATCCGGCCATGGCCACGCTCTTCGTCTCCGACCTGCACTTGGACGCCACGCGTCCCAACATTACCGAGCTTTTCTTGGACTTCCTGGAGGGTCAAGCGCGTACCGCCGAGGCACTCTACGTGCTCGGCGATCTGTTCGAGGCGTGGGTGGGCGACGATGACCCCTCCGAAATCGGGGCGCGGGTGGCCCAAGGCCTTTACCGGCTTTCGAAAGCGGGGGTGCCGGTCCACTTCATGCGCGGCAACCGCGATTTTCTGATCGGTCGCGACTTCGCCGAGCGCGCGGGCATGCGCCTTCTGCCCGACCCGTCGGTGGCGGTGCTGTACGGCACGCCCGTGCTGATGACGCACGGCGACCTGCTGTGCACCGCCGACGCCGCCTACCAGGCGTTTCGCGCGCAGACGCGCGATCCGGCCTGGCAGCGGCAGTTCCTCTCGCAGCCGCTTCAGGCGCGGCTCGCGTTCGCCGCGCAAGCCCGCGCGGCGAGCCAGGCGCACCAAGCCAGCCTGCGCGGCGATGACGGCAACGCGCGCGCGGAGGCCATTA
>DATHAV010000166.1:0-4710 GCA_035296505.1 Pseudoxanthomonas sp. | reverse complement strand
ACCATGCTGCTGTGCCTGTTCGTGCCGCTGTTCGCGTGGATCGCGCTGTCGTTCCTGGGCTCGATCGCCGGCTTCATCCTGATCGTCACCAACCGCCGCCGGCGCCTGGGGCTCGACCCGGAAGCGCCGCGGCCCACGCTGTCGGTGCGCACCGCGCTGCTGATGCCCACCTACAACGAAGACCCGCACCGGCTGATGGCCGGGCTGCAGGCGATCTGCGAATCGGTCCGCGACACCGGCCAGGCCGGGTGCTTCGACGTCTTCATCCTCAGCGACAGCACGCGCGACGAGGTGGCCGCGCAGGAAGTGCGCGAGTACCACGCCATGCGCGCGCGCCTGGGTCCGCTGCCGCGCGTGTACTACCGGCGCCGCGCCGACAACGTCGAGCGCAAGGCCGGCAACATCGCCGAGTGGGTGCGACGCTTCGGCGCGGCCTACCCGCAGATGCTGATCCTGGACGCCGACAGCCTGATGACCGGCGACACCCTGGTGCGCCTGGCCGGCGCGATGGAACGCCACGACGACGTCGGCCTGGTCCAGTCGCTGCCGCTGATCGTCAACGGCAGCAGCCTGTTCGCCCGCATGCAGCAGTTCGCCGCGCGCGTGTACGGCCCGGTCATCGCCTACGGCGTGGCCTGGTGGCACGGGGGCGAGAGCAACTACTGGGGCCACAACGCCATGATCCGCACGCGCGCGTTCGCCGACAACGCCGGCCTGCCCAGGCTGCCCGGCGGATCCCCGTTCGGCGGCCACGTGCTCAGCCACGATTTCGTCGAAGCCGCCCTGATCCGCCGCGGCGGCTGGGGCGTGCACCTGGTGCCGGTGCTGCGCGGCAGCTACGAGGAAGGCCCGCCGTCGCTCACCGACCTGCTGGTGCGCGACCGCCGCTGGTGCCAGGGCAACCTGCAGCACTGCGCGGTGCTGCCCACGCGCGGGCTGCACTGGGTCAGCCGCTGGCACTTCATGATCGGCATCGGCCACTACTTCACCGCGCCCATGTGGGGCCTGCTGATGCTGGTCGGCATCGCCATCCCGTTGGAATCCAGCGGCTGGCACTTCGGGCCGGCCATGGACAGGTTCTCGCCCGGCGCGTACTGGCGCTCGCTGGACCCCATGCGCATCCTGTACCTGTTCGTCGCCACCATGGGCGCGCTGTTCGCGCCCAAGGTCATGGGCTACCTGGCCATGCTCGCCAACCCGGTCGAGCGCCGCGGCTGCGGCGGCGCCCTCCGCGCCTTGGCCAGCCTGCTGGTGGAAAGCGTGCTGGCCGCGCTGATGGCGCCCATCGTGATGGTGGTGCAGTCGCGCGGCATGGCCGAAGTGCTGGCCGGCAAGGACTCTGGCTGGGACGCCCAGCGCCGCGACGACGGCAGCCTGCCGCTGTCCAGCCTGGTGCGCCGCTACGGCGGGCTCAGCCTGTTCGGCGCGCTGCTGGGCGCGCTGGCGTGGCTGACCTCGCCCGCGCTGGCCGCGTGGATGGCGCCGGTCATCGCCGGCCTGGTGCTGGCCGTCCCGCTGGTCGCCCTGACCTCCGCCCGCGCGCCCGGCCAATGGCTGCGGCGCCTGAAGATCCTCAGCATCCCCGAGGAATCCGAACCGCCCGCGATCCTGGTGCGCGCCACGCAACTGCGCCTGGCCCCGCCGGCCTCGCCCGACGGTGATCCGGCCGCGTTGACCGCGACCAGCGCGCCGCACCTGGAAGTGCTGGAGTTGGCGCGTGCCGGAGGGTTGGGCCGATCGGCCTGAGGAAGGAGGAATTGCTGCCCGTGGCGCGTTCTGGAAGTCAGCGGCTGACCGAGTTCGGGTTGGTCAACTGCGGGAAATGCGTCTCCGCGTGGCAGTTGGGCGCACGGCAGCATGCACTTGGCCAACTCCTGCCTGATGTCGGCGATGGATCGATTGGAAAGCGATCGCATGTCCAGGGAAAAGGATTTCGTATCCGGATCGAGATGGTGCCAAGTCATCGCGGCGAGATTGCGATCATAGCCGCAGTGCGCGCATCGCCCGCCGGCCTCCCCGAGCAGTTCGCGCTTCCGTCGCAAGCCACGGGCGCCCTGGGCGACGTAGTTCTGATGGCGGAAGTTGGTATCCGCATTCTTGCAGCGCAACGAGCAGAACCGGCGCTGGCGTCCGGTCAGCGCCGCAGCGCAGGTCGCACATGTCGGTCCTGGTGCCATGCACTTGATCATAATCCGTTCGGAACCGCTGGCTGCGACCCCCGATCATTGCTACGATCCTCCTGTAGGGCCCATAGCTCAATGGTTAGAGCAGAGGACTCATCGACAAGGTGACGCCAGCACCGGAAGGGCTGGATGAAACGGGATGAATTCAGGGAAACCGCAGCGGTCCGGCCGGCGGCGATCCTGAGCCAAGCCGGCGGTACACCGCCGGAAGGTGCAGAGACTACCTGAGGGCTTCAGCGCCCTTGATGACAGGCTAGAGCGTCCCGCACCCCACCAGCGCAAGCTGAGGGTGAAGAGATAGTCCGCGCCGGGGGAAACTCCGGAACAAGCGAATCCTTTGGTTCCAGGTTCGAGTCCTGGTGGGCCCACCAACTAGCGATTCAGTAACGTCCAACGTAGTCCCGGGTTTTTGAGAAACCACGAGGAATCAGTGAGTTATGAGTTCGAGTGGTCTAGGGGCATCCGGTTGCACCCGGCCCGCAGGGCTGCGCAAGCTGGAAAGGCGTGGGGTAGTAGAAACGGCACACCGCTCGCGCGGCCATGCCGGTCTGGTGTTCCGCTATGTCATTGCCACGAGGCGCGCAAAGTCGAATCCTGCCACCTACTTGGTGGGTGCACTGCAATCGCCGCAAACCAAGCACTTCGCCAGTGTTACCGAGCAGGTCAAGATTAGTGAGTTGCTACGGGCAATTCATGGCTACCGAGGAACGATGATAGTTTCCGCTGCCGTTAGGCTTGCGCCATTGGTGTTCGTGCGCCCCCGGTGAGTTGCGGCAAGCCTGCTAGGCAGACATTGATCTAGATGCGGCGGAATGGCGTTACACGGCCAGTAAGACCAAATTCCGCACATTATCTCGCTTGCATCGCAGGCGTTGGGAATTCTGCGCTAGTTGCAGGCGCTCACAGGCGTGGTGAGTTCGTTTCCGGGTGTCCGAAACTCACGTGGGGCAATGAGTGAGAACACGATTAATGCCGCTCTGCGGATGATGGGTTTCGATTCGGCAACGATAAGTAGCTACGGTTTTTCGCATGATGGCGTGCATCGTGTTGGATGAGGTGTTGGGCTTCCGTCGCAATTTCATAGAACACCAGTTGGCACATGCGGTACGTGATCCAACGGACGTGCCTACAACCGTATCGCACACCTTCCTAAGCGCAGGAAGATGATGCAAGCATGGGCTGACTATCTTGATGCTCTGAAAGCCGATGCCACTGGCAAGTTGTTCCGTTTAAGCAAAAGGCTGCTTGGCCGGCAACTAGCGCGCGGCTGACCCGGCCGGCTCTGTGATGGCGCTCCACCCACTTAGGCGCAAGTTCGGCCTATCTCATGGGCGATGTAGTAAGATTGGGGCAACCCAGAGGGCGTGACACCGTGGCGTCCACAATAGGGCCACGGGGGTGATGAGAAATGACAGGGGGATGCTGTGCCTGTAACGCAACCAATTTCAGTAAAGAAACTTTCGCTCGACACCCACAATTATCGAAGGGTGGCACAACCGGACGAGGTTTCTGCGATTCACTCTTTGATCAACGTGGAGCCGGAATGGTTTTGGGCAGTCATGGAAAGCCTAATTGATGACGGCTATCTGCCTAACGAAAACATCATCGCGCTCCAAGAAGGAAAGAAGAACGTTGTCAAAGAGGGCAACCGGCGTATTGCTGCCATGAAGATCATTCATGGCATCGTTTCTGCCGATGAATTTTCTTTACCTTCGCACATCTCTGAAAAGCTTGAGTCTTTAGCACCCGGATGGAAAAAAGCAAACGCCGAAGTCCCTTGCACGATTTACGCAGCTACTGAAGCGGCGGCGGCAGATCGTGTTGTAACCCTCACGCATGGTAAGGGCGAGAAGGCGGGACGGCTGCGTTGGAGCGCGGTTGCACGTGCGCGTCACAATCGAGACAAGTCAGGTAGCGCAGAGCCGGCGCTAGACCTGCTAGAAAAGTACCTCGAAAAGGGCAAGAATCTATCACCCACTCAGGCTGCGCGCTGGGCTGGCGACTACCCATTGACCGTACTCGAAGAGGCGATGAAACGCCTCGCTGCCCGCATAGGCTTGAAATCTGGCCCGGAAGTTGCCAAGGCGTATCCAAAGCTCACTAACCGTTTGGGCTTTGAAGAGTTAATGCTGGACATTGGACTCAGCAACCTCAAATTCAAAGACGTGCGCGCCGAATCTTTTGGAGACAAGTATGGCACGCCCGCGCCTCAGGCACAGAGCCAGCCGAATGATGGCGGGCAGGGAAATTCTGGCTCTGCCACCAGTTCAGGAGGAGGAAGCGCAACATCCAACGGAACTGGAACACAAACCGCCTCCGGTACAGGAGGAGCAGGCTCGTCCACTTCTAGCGCAAAGAAAGGTTCTAACGCTCACCCCGCCAATGATCCGCGCGCAGTTTCCGCACTACTGCGCAAGTTCAAGCCCAAGGGCGCTGGACGCGAAAAGCTTGCGACGCTTCTTGAGGAACTAAAGAATCTTGATGTAATGACAACTCCTCATGCCTTCTGCTTTGTTCTTCGCAGCAT
>DATHAV010000165.1:0-3518 GCA_035296505.1 Pseudoxanthomonas sp. | reverse complement strand
CCAGAGCGGCGTTCAGGGTCGGCAGCAGCGCCCACCGCGCAATGCCGAGGGCGGTCGTACCGCGCGCGAGCCGGCCGTGGAGACCGGCCAACTCACGGCCTCCTCTACGGTTGCCCAGACAGCCCTCGCGGCCAAAGAGACGCAGCGCCAAGACAGGGAGATCGACCAGACGCGGACGGATATGACGATCGAACAGGCGCCGGCAAACAAAAGCCCCATGCTGGAATCGCAGGCGCAGGATGAGACGACCGACGCTGCCGAGTCAGCCGACGGCGGCGACGGCACCGGACGTCGCAGGCGTGGCCGTCGCGGCGGCCGTCGTCGTCGTCGCGGCGGCGGTGCCGAGAACGGCGGTATCGAAGAAGGCGCGGCCAGCGATGAAGGTAGCGAAGAAGATGCCGGCCAGACGCTGGTGGCCAGCAGTTCGCAACCGGAGTTCGATTTCGACGACCAGCCTGCCGCGGTGAAGCCAGTCGCGCGCGCGCAGGCACCGGTGCCTGAGGCTGCCGCCACGGCCGATGAGGTTCCGCGACCGGCGGCTGTTGCGCAAAACGGTGATGCGCCCGCAGCGGCAGAGAGCGCTTCGGCGCCAGCCGATGTGCCGATACCCGCGCACGCTCCGACCGATACCGTTGCCGCTCTCCAGCCGGCTCCAAAACAAGCCGAGCCCCCTGCGGAAGCCGAGCCGAAAGACGAGGTCCGGCTACCGGCGCCCGCAGAGGCATCACGGCCTCCTGCGCCAGTCTCGACGGAGGTATCCGAGCCCGCCGGGACACCGGTGGCGGAAGCCGTGGCTCCGACTCCCGCAGAGGGGTATGTTGCGGCCCCGCAGCCGACTTCCGATGAGGCCTTATCCGCGCAGCCAAGCGAAGCGCCTGCCCCGCCCGGCGCTGCCGCCTCGGTGGCCGCTTTTCAGCCTCCGGCCACCCCGCTCGAACCTGTAGCGACGGCGACCGTGCCCAGCCGGCCCGCTCCCGGCAGCACCGGTTCGCTGTTCTTCACTGCCGATGTCGACACTCCGGCTTCGGTTACGCGGCATCTGTTCGATCCGGTCCCGAGCACGCGCCCTGCCCTGCAGCCCGCGCAGTCGACGACGGCAAAGGTAGACCCGCCGCGGCTGGCGGACGACGACGAGGCCGAGGACGGCGATAGCGAAGGCAGCGAGCGCAGCGCCTGAGGCTGCATCGCTGGGCGATCCCGCGCGCTCAGATCGAGTGTGCGGGATCCACCAATCCGTATTGCGTGGCCAGGCGCGCCAGCGAAATAGTGTCGGTGATGCTCATCTTCTCGAACAGCCGCGATTTGTGCGTATTGACCGTCTTTGCGCTCAGGCTGAGGCGCTTTGCGATGTCCTCCTGCCGCAGGCCCTGCACCAGGAGCATCGCCACTTCCAGCTCGCGCGGCGACAGTGCGTCGAAGGGACAGCTGGCGCCGTCCATGCTGGAGAGCGCCAGGTTCTGGGCGACATTGCTGCCCAGGTAGCGCTTTCCCCTGGCCACGTCGCGGACTGCGCGCAGCAGCTCCACCGCGTCGCCGGCCTTGCCGATATAGCCGGCCGCGCCTGCCTCGAGCAGCCGCTTGGGCAGCGGCCCATCCTCCAGCACCGAAACGATGATGACCCGCGTCGGCAGGTCGCTGCGGTTGATCCGCTCGGTGATTTCCAGGCCACTGAGCCCGGGCAGATGCAGGTCGCACAGCACCACGTCCGGCTTCAGCGCCCGCAGCTGAGGCAGTGCTTCTTCGCCGCTTTCGGCGTCGCCCACCACCTGTATGTCGGTCTCGCCGCCAAGGATCATCTTCAGGCCAGTGCGGACCAGCGCATGATCGTCGATCAGAAATACGCGTATCGTCATCCGTGTTCCCCTTGCGCCACTCCCGTGCCGAGACTATCCCCCGGCATTGATGGTGGCAAGTCGCTTGTCCTGTTGTCCATGCATTCGATGGGCGGCGGTACCGCAGAGGCCTATGCCGGGTCAGTGCAGCGATGGAATGCCGCTATCGTTCCCGATGATTGAGATTACTCCGCCCGACAGCGCATGCGCCAGGGGCGCCTAGGCTGACCACCGCGGACCGGCTCAATTCCGCGGTGGCGGCGCCAGCACGCCGCGGTGGCCGTTGTGCTCGGGCGCGGTGACGGTGCCGGCCGCTTCCATCGCCTCGACCAGCCGCGCGGCGCGGTTGCAGCCGATCTTCAGCCGCCGCTGCACGCCCGAGACCGAGGGACGGCGCGTGTCGGTGACGATGCGAACCGTCTCGTCGTACAGGGGGTCGCCCTCCTGGTCGCCTGCGTTGGCCGATTCCGGCAGGCCGGTACGGACCAGCGCGTGATCGTCGATCAGAGCGAGAGCAGCGAGGGCCAGAGCCGAACCGGCGTTGAAGCTTTCGCGTTCTGGGTGCACGCGCTGCCGTTTTGCCGCCTACATGCTGATCAGCTTTCTGCTAGTGCACCGCGAGCAGCCAGATGCCGTGGACAGATGCCGTGGAGTTGACGCTGTGCGCCTTGCGATGACGCTGCATTCGTAGCCAATGACTACGGTTTGCGAGCGCGCTACCAGCACCGCTACGACCGAATCGCGCGCTGGTTGTTCTCGGCGGCGATCGCTGGGGATGGCTCTGGACCCGTGGATCGAGCCTGCGGCGGTGGCTGTGGGACTGCTTATTTGCTTTCTTGGCGGGCAGCGGCGTCGTGCTCAATGTGCTCAAGGAGGCACTGCCCGAAGACGAGATACCGCATTTGTGCCTTTAGCTGGCGGTGCGGTTGGTTATGCGCTGCTGTTGCAATTTGCATAGTGACCGATTACAACATGTTACCGCTAATGAAGAGCATGCCTCAGATCCTTCGCAGACATTGCCGCGAAGCAGATCATGTCCGGCACGCGCTCGCCATGGGGATGGTGCGGACGACGTCGTTGCAGGACTCGAAGCGGCTCGCCAGCCTGCGTCGCACAGCGCCCGAAGTTTTGTGTGTGTGTGAGTGGTTGGCTATAAACCGATTTCTAAGTCGCACGTTCTTCCGCAATTTGCGTAGTCGAACTCCATTGGAGAAGTCGCTGCTTCGTCCACTGCAAGCTTGCAAAGGCGTCCAATCTATGACCTCTTTCGATATCCTCCGCTTAGCCCTGCTGTACTCACACTTGCTCCTGTGCGCCTTTACGCTGCAGCGAGTGCTGTCCGAAGACTGGCGGCTATTGGTGTCTCAAGTCGATGCGACGCGACTGAAAGATACCCTGCTAGTGATGCCCTTTCTGCTGGCGGGGCTGTGGGTGACGGGTCTGGCCATAGCGGCCATCGACACCCACCTCAGCTGGGCCGAATTCGCAGCCAAACCGAAACTGCAGGCCAAGCTCGTATGTTTGTGCGTGCTCACCGCCAACGGGTGGGCGCTTCATCACAAGGTTTTCAAGCGCTTGTCGAATCCGCGTCGTATCGACGCCAAGACAGCGCTCGTCTTCGGCGGCCTGGGGGCCATCAGCACGAGTAGCTGGTTGTTCGCCGCTTTCCTCGGCATCGCGCGGTCG
>DATHAV010000164.1:0-3743 GCA_035296505.1 Pseudoxanthomonas sp. | reverse complement strand
CGGGTGGGATCGGCGCGGGTGCTGCCGGCATTATCCGTGGTAGGCGCGCCAGCTGCACCTGCCGTGCCCGTGGTCGAGCTGTTGCCGGTGTTGTCCATGGTGCCGGTGCCCGTGGCGCTACCGGCAACTCCGCCACCGCCGGTCGTACTGCCGCTGGTGTCGTTGGTGCCGGTTCCGCCGGTGGTACCGCCGGTGGTGGGATCGGAGGTGCCGCCGCCGATTGGCGTGGTCGGAGTAGCGTAAGGGTCGGTCGAAGCGGCCGATTGATCGATGGCGGCATTCGGATCGGTGGAGGTGGCGGCCTGCGGTGCTACCTTGCTGTCGGTGGTCTGGCTGGCGTCTTCGCCGCCGCGATCGCACCCAGTGGCCAGCACGATCGCGAGGAATAGCAGGGAAAGAGAATGCTTCATTTGTCGACTCCAATGAGTGGGGTTGTCACCCGTATGCGCATCGCAATGTCTGTGCCATTCGAATCCGGACGTTTTGCAGCGTCATGCCGTGCCGAAGCATACGTCTAAGTTAGAAAAAACTGCAGCGGCGCTAAAATATTGCGCGCAGCGAACCCAGCAGCGACCAAGATGCGCCAATTGCCACAGCGTGGCTTCGTCCAATAATGCACGTGTTCATTGCGCCAACGCGATGGATATATGCGCTAACCGTTGCCTGTCGCGGGCGAGCCCGTTTGTCGCCTTCATGTCTGCGCCACTACCTGCGCGTAACGCATGCGTGGCACGCGATTTGCGTTAATCCCGCCCAACCGCGCGATGACGCGCCGCATGGAACCGATATGAATCAGGAGCATCCTTCTTCGCAGCCGGCGCAAGTCCAGGAGCGCCAACCCGGGCATCAACAACCGATGCACCCGGACCCGCAGACGATCCGCGACGATTACCGAGGCTCGGACAAACTGGCGGGCAAAGTCGCATTGATCACCGGCGGCGACAGCGGCATCGGCCGGGCGGTCGCGGTTCATTTCGCGCGCGAGGGCGCGGACATCGCGATCGCCTACCTCGACGAACACGACGATGCGCGCGAGACCGAGCGTCTGGTGCAGGAGGCGGGACGCCGCTGCATCAGCCTGCCCGGCGACCTGGGCGATATCGAGACCTGCCGCCGCACGGTCGAGGCGACCGTCGAACAGCTGGGGGGCCTCGACATATTGGTCAACAACGCCGCCGAGCAGCACCCGGTTGACTCGCCCGAGGACCTGCTGGACAGCGACCAGATCGAGCGCACGTTCCGCACCAATGCCTTTGCCTACCTGTACCTGATGAGCCTGGCGCTGCCGCACCTGCGCGAGGGCGGCAGCATCATCAACACCAGTTCGGTGACCGGCGTGCGCGGGCACAAGCAGCTGCTCGACTACTCCGCCACCAAGGGCGCGATCCTGGCGATGACGTTTTCGTTCGCGCAGGCGGTGGCCGAGCGCGGCATCCGCGTCAATGCGGTCGCGCCGGGTCCTATCTGGACGCCGCTGATCCCGGCCACATTCCCGGCGGAGAAAGTCGAGAAATTCGGCCAGGACACGCTGCTCAAGCGGGCGGGCCAGCCGTCGGAAGTCGCGCCCGCGTACGTGTTCCTGGCGTCCGAAGACGCTTCGTACATCACTGGGCAGACCATCCATATCAACGGAGGAGGATATATCAGTGCGTGATCGCGATCGCGACACCCACACTGGCACATCCGAATTCAAGGCCGTCGCCAGCGAAGCCATGCAGCTGGGCAAGCGCTATGTGCAAAGCATGGCCGCGTGGCTCGCCAACCGGAGCAGCGAAATGCGCAACGAACAGGACAGGAACCGGCCGCACCCAGACCGCGACGCCTGGAACGAAGAGGACGACAAGCGGTCGCTGCGTCAGCAGGAAGGCTGGCAGGAGGACTACCAGCAGCGGGCGCGACGGGGCTTCGGCGCCGGCGGTGAGCGCGACGTCGGCGGCGATGCTCCCGGTTGGAACGGCGGCGCGGGCGGCAGCGGCGAGCCCGGGCAGCGCCACGGCCTCCCCGAGCAGCGCTACGGCGACCGCCAGCGTTACCAGTACGCAGGCGGCTGGCCCGGGGACGACGCCGCCTATCGCAGCTACCGCCATGGCGCGACCCACGCGGACGAAGCGCGCAGTGGCCAGGCCGGGCGTTCGGGCGACATGCGCGGCGAAAGCGAATATCCCCAAGCTGCCGGCTACAGCGCGCAGTCCAGCGACCAGCAGGGGCGCCAGTACGGTGCGTCCGGCTATGGGCAGGGGCAGGGCCGGCAGTGGCATAGCGAGTACGGCGGGCAGCCCCAGACCCAGTATGGCGGGACCGGCGGATACCGCAGGTCCGAGCGGGTGGGCGGTAGCGGCGTCCATGGCGTTGGCGAAGGCCGCAGCGCCTACAGCAACCATTTCGGCCAGGGCGAATTCACCGGCCGCTCCGGCGGCCATCGCGGCCGCGGCCCCCGGGGCTACTCGCGATCGGATGCACGCATCCTCGAAGAGATCAACGACCAGCTGTTCGAAGACGACCATATCGACGCGTCGGAGATCACGGTCGAAGTGCGGCAGGGCATCGTCGCGCTCAGCGGTACCGTCGGGCATCGCTGGATGAAGCACCGCGCCGAGGATCTCGCCGAGCGCTGCAGCGGGGTCAAGGACGTGGACAACCAACTGCGGGTGCGGCGCAGCCACAGCAGCGGCCGCGCCGGACAGGGACCCACGACCGGAGCCGGCAGTGCGGTAACCCGAGCCTCGGGCGCGGATGCATCCAATGCGCACGCCTGTTACTCCCCGCCCACCGTACCGTCGTCGTCATCGTCGTCGGGCTCGCTTGGCGACGACGATCAGCCCGCAGCGAATGCGCTCGACGAATCCTTTGACGCGCGGACGCAGGAAAAGCCGGGCATCAAGGGTCCGCTGGACCCGTGAACGCAGCAGAGCATCGCTGGACCATGCGTGCGCAGCACGCCAACAACCGCCTCGCGCGAGGCCATTCAACCAGGAGCACGGCAATGTCTACCGGAAAGAAATCCCAGGGCGAGTCTCGCAATGGCGGCAAGACCAGCGGCGATGATCAGGCCACCAAGTCGGCGCAGAAGAACAGCAGCGGCAAGAGCAAGAAGTCCACGCCCGCTTCGGGTGGAAACAAGTCAGGCGCCACCAAGCGTTGAAGCACCCGAAGCATCAGGCCGCGGCCTCATCGATCGCGTCGCGGCGTTTCATGCTGACGATGTAAATGCCGAAAACTTGCGCCCCAAAATGCTTGAATCGTTATGACCATGCAGTCGTCGTATTCACGCCTGCATGCGTGCGCAATTCTTAGACTCAACTTATTCCCCCACCGTAAAGGAAGCTCCACATGCGTAATAACTTCATCTCCTGGCTCGCCTTCATCCTCGTCGTCGTCGGCGCCATCAACTGGGGCCTGGTCGGCTTCTTCGCCTTCGATCTGGTCGGGACGCTGTTCGGCACGATGAGCACTCTGTCGCGCATCGTGTATGGCCTGGTAGGCCTGGCCGGCGTTTACCTGCTGATCGATCGCCTGACCGTTCGCAACCACGCCCATCATGGCCACACCGCCGGCGGCACCACCGGCACTCATGGAACGACACGCACCACGCCTTGATCCCGGCGCGTGACGCAAAAAAAGCCGGCCTTAGGGCCGGCTTTTTTATTGTTTGTTTCTTCCGCAAAACAAGCCAAGGAGAGAACCGCAGTGCAAAGCTCGCTTGTCTCGTTTTCGAGGCAAGGAATGGTATCGAGCGCCTCATG
>DATHAV010000163.1:0-3167 GCA_035296505.1 Pseudoxanthomonas sp. | reverse complement strand
CACCGCGCGGGCTGGCCGGCCGCGGCGCCAACCCATGCGATAATCGCCCGCTTGCCGGACTCCGGCACCCCACATTCCTCATCGATACACGGAGTACGACCATGACCGACGAAACCACCAACGGCGCCGCCGTGCCCACCGAAGCCGCTGGCCCCGCGTTCACGGTCGAGAAGATCTACGTCAAGGACGTGTCGTTCGAAGTTCCCGGCGCGCCCGCGATCTTCGGCGAGAACGTGCAGCCCGAGCTGCAGCTCAACCTCAACCAGCGCGTGCAGCGGCTCAACGAGAACGCGTTCGAAGTGGTGCTGGCCGTGACCTTGACCTGCAAGGCCGGCGACAAGACCGCATACGTGGCCGAAGTGCAGCAGGCCGGCGTGTTCGGCCTGATCGGCCTGGAGCCGCAGGCGGTCGATGCCCTGCTGGGCACGCAGTGCCCCAACATCCTGTTCCCGTACGTGCGCCAGATGCTCAGCGACCTGATCCAGGCGGGCGGCTTCCCGCCGTTCTTCCTGCAGCCGATCAATTTCGACGGCCTGTATGCCGAAACCCTGCGCCAGCGCGCCGCACAAGGTGGTGACCTGGCCCAGGCCGAGCCCGGCGGGAACGCCTGATTCAGCGACGCCGGCTTCGGTCGATCGCGGCCTGCCGGCCGCTCGCAGGGGAGCAGGCATGGCCGACACGTTGAAGATCGCAGTGCTGGGCGCGGGCTCGTGGGGAACCGCGCTCGCGGCGCTGATGGCGCGCCATGGCCATGCGGTGGCGCTGTGGGGGCGCGATCCGGGCGCCGTGGCGCTGATCGATCGCGAGCACGAGAACCGGCGCTACCTGCCCGGCATCGCGCTGCCGGACTCCCTGCGCGCCACCAACGACCTCGCCGCCGCCCTGTCGCAGGCCGACCTGGTGCTGGTGGCGATGCCTTCGCACGCGTTCACCGGCACCCTGCGGGCGCTGGCGCCGCTGCGTCCGGCCGCGGCGGGCGTGGCCTGGGCGACCAAGGGCTTCGAGCCTGGATCGGGACGCTTCCTGCACGAGGTGGCCGAGGACATCCTCGGCCCGGCCGTGCCGCTGGCGGTGGTGACCGGACCGTCGTTCGCCAAGGAGGTCGCGCAGGGGCTTCCGACCGCATTGACGGTCCACGGCGGTCAGCCCGGCTTCGCCCGGCAGGTGGCCGACGTGCTGCACGGCCCTGCGTTTCGCGCCTATACCGGCGAGGACATGGTCGGGGCCGAACTCGGCGGCGCCATGAAGAACGTGCTGGCGGTCGCCACGGGCGTGGCCGACGGCATGCAATTGGGGCTCAACGCCCGCGCCGGCCTGATCACCCGCGGCCTCAACGAGATGCTGCGCCTGTCGGCGGCGATCGGCGCGCGCCCGGAAACCCTGATGGGTCTCGCGGGCCTCGGGGACCTGGTCCTGACCTGCACCGGCGATCTTTCGCGCAACCGCCGCCTGGGACTGGCGCTGGGGCGGGGGCAGTCGCTGGACGACGCGGTACGCGAGATCGGCCAGGTGGTCGAATCGGTGCAGACCGCCGACGAGGTGATGCGTCAAGCCGAGCGCCACGGCATCGACCTGCCGATTTCCAGCGCCGTGCGGGCCGTGCTGCACGGCGAACTCCGTCCCGCCGAGGGCCTGCGGCAGTTGCTGGCGCGCGAGCGCAAGCCCGAATACCCCGAGACGCTGTTCCGGTAATGACCGGGCACCCCTGAAATCGGTGGGTGGAGCTGGCCTGCTCGCAATGCCCGTGGCTTACCGCCCTGGGTCTTGCGCATTTCCAAAAAGAAAAAGCCCGGCGCTAGGCCGGGCTCCAAGCTTTGCGACGCAGAGAGAGAAAGACGCGCTGCGATCGCACGGTGGCGCCGTATCAGAACGTGAAACGCGGGCCGATGAACCACTGGGTATCATCGCCGGCAAACTTGACGTCGCCGGTCACGCCCCAGTTCTGGTTGAACTTGACCTGCGCGCCGAGGCGGCCGTAGAAGTCGCCGTCGAAGTCGCTGCCGTCCTCGTAGCCCGCCAGTGCATGGCCTTCGAACATCGGGCTGATCGCGCCGCGTACGCCGACCTCGACGCTGTAGCCGTTGAAGTCCACGATATCGGTCTCGTAGCGCTCGTAGGCCACGCGCGTCAGCAGGTCCAGGCGCTGGCTGATCTCGTGGTTGTAGCCCACGCCGAGGCGCCAGTTGTCTATATCGAAATCGATGTCGTCCAGCTCCAGGCGGTTGTAGCTGCCGAACAGGTGGAAGTTGGGCGCGATCGCCGCCGAACCACCCAGGCCCCAGCCATCGGCATCCAGAGAATCCTCTAGGTTGGAGGCGACGTAACCGGCCTCCACATAGTTGTACGAAACCCCTTCTGCGGCGGAGACGTTGGCGCTCAACACGAGCGCGGGGGTGGCCAGCAGGGCCACGGCGAGCAAGGACTTCTTCATCTAGGCAAACCTCCAGGTTATGGTTATTTGGCCGGCGCTGAGGCCACAGACCGTTCGCTGCCGGTTTGTAAATTATCCGTAAAACGAAGCAAACCTCCCCTGAATACCAAACTGACCGGTGCATGAACTAAACGCTGCTAGACGGAAGTTTCGGCGCATGCCCGATGCTATCGATCGTCCCCGCAAAACCCCAGCTGGCGCCAAGCCTCGTACACCATCACGGCTACGCTGTTGGCCAGGTTGAGGCTTCGGTTGCCCGGCCGCATCGGCAAGCGCAGCCGCTGAGCGGCTGGAAGGCCGGCCAGCACTTCGTCAGGCAGGCCACGGGTTTCGGGTCCGAACAGAAAGGCGTCGCCGGGGCCATAGCAGGGCTGGTCGTGGCGGGTCCGTCCCCGGGTGCTGAGGGCGAACAGCCGCGTCGGCGCGACCGCCCGCAGCGCCTGGTCGAGGGAATCGTGGACCTGGAGTGCGGCGTACTCGTGGTAGTCGAGCCCGGCGCGCCGCAGCTGCCTGTCGTCCAGCTGAAAGCCCAAGGGGCGGATCAGGTGCAGCCGCGCACCGGTGTTGGCGCAGAGGCGGATCACGTTGCCGGTATTGGGAGGAATCTCCGGCTGGTAAAGCAGTACGTCGATGAAGGGCGGATCGGGAGATTGCGGGGCGCTCATCGCGCCGATTCTACGGGCGGCGGTTGCCGCAGGATCGAACCACCAGTGCAGCGTATGGCGTGCGGCGTGCG
>DATHAV010000162.1:0-10829 GCA_035296505.1 Pseudoxanthomonas sp. | reverse complement strand
CGCGGGGCGATCGACGAGGCGCGGCGCGAGGCCCTGATCCGCCAGCAGGGCCGCGAAGCCGCCGCCGAACAGGACTGAGCCCGTACCCGCGAATCTTCCCATCACAGGACCTACCCATGCCGCTCTCCATGCATTCCGCCTAGAACAAGCAAGCTGCGTACGGAATGCCCTGCCTGAGCGATGTCGCGGCTATCCAACGCATGCCTACGGATGGAGGGGGTTGATGCCTACTCCGGAGTCGCTGCCGGTCAACGATATTGGCCGGATCCGGCGCATGCTCCAGACTGATTGCCGCTTCTTATGGCTCCTTCACCAATATGCATCCAGACGCAGTCCAGCGCATCTGGGCGATGTGAGCCATCAGGCCCATCGCCACCAGACCGGCGCGGCATCAGCAGCGAGGCGTAGAACAGGATCGCTGGTGGGCGATGCAGAATGAAGGCCAATGCTGCAGCGACCAGGCACATGGATCGGATCGGCCCATAGGTGGTCGATGCAATCGGCCAGCCGGCCAACATCCACAGGTATGGGCTGCGCCAGCGCCTTCGGAAGAACGTCACCGCGACGGCTAGCGGAACCACCGCATGCAGCATCGACTGGATCAGGAGGGGAGATCTAAGTCCATCATCGGCGGCAGGTGGCGACGCAACATCATGACGCGTGCTTCCTTCGCGACACTACGTTGGTGGAACCCGCTCGAATTGACATTATGGGCGTGGTCGACTGGCTTGTATTCCAGCCCGCTAGGTGTAGCCAATCGTGCGCGATGACTTGGAGCAGGACCCCTTGGCGAATGTGGCTTCATCCTGGATTGCCCGGTGCACTGTCTGCTCGTCCGATGTTTTCCGCCGGCGCCGGATATCTGACCGCTAAAGCGCATCGCGCGGAAGACGCCTTGTGCAGATTTTGTGCAGGTCGCGCGCCCATGGCAGTGCAATACTGATGCCCGCGATTGGTCGCCCGGGCGGCGCCGCGAGTCGCGCATCACACGTCTCTGGCTCTGGCTGCTGGTACCTACATGAATCGAGATGAGAAGGCCGAACTGCATCTGGTGGAACTCTTCCTTCCGCTTTATGGGAAGGAGGGATCGCCTCTGCACCGGAGCAATTTTGACTGCGTCCGCGAAGAGCTGACGCGGCAATTCGGTGGGGTCACCGCATTTACGCGGTCACCTGCCGTCGGCGCATGGGAGAACTCCCAGGGTGAGGTCGCGCGCGATGAGGTCGTTCTGTTCGAGGTCATGGTTACCGCACTGGACCGTCGATGGTGGGGCGATTATCGTCAGGAGCTCGAGCAACGATTCCGGCAGGACGAGATTTTGATACGGGTATCCCCTATCGAGCGGCTTTAGGCGGTCATAAAGCCCTCGGTGCATGCGCGGCTGGATCTCCGTCGCCAAGGATCGCCCGCGCATGAAGACCCCAATTCACGCGCCACCAACCTGATGTCTGCAAGAAGGTAGCACTGATCCCGGAGGTCCGCCATGAATCATTGGTTCAACGGCACTGCGCAGAGCGCAATGCGAGACGTCGCAGGTTGGGTGCCGCCCCTCGCGCGGCTAGGGTATGCCGCCAAAGGCATCGTGTATGGACTGGTGGGCGCGATTTCGTTTCGCGCGGCGCTGGCTTCGGGCAGCGCCGAGGGCAGCACGGGGGCACTGGCTTCGCTGGTGGATGCCCAAGGCGGACGCATCGTGCTGATGCTCATCGCCGTCGGCCTGCTGTGCCACGTCCTGTGGCGCCTGGTGCAGGCGGTGCTGGATCCCGAGCACCCCAGTGCCGATGGCAAGCGTATGGCGATCCGCGTTTTTTACGCGTTGAGCGCGGTGATCTACATTTCGCTTGCCTACACCGCTTGGCAATTGGCGCAGGGCGAGTGGACCGGGTCAGGGGACGGTACCGAAACCTGGGTGGCGAAGCTGCTGGAGCAGCCCTTCGGCGCCTGGCTGGTGATGGCGGCTGGCTTGGGGGTGGTCGCGTACGGTATCCACCAGCTTTACAAGGCGTGGCGGGGCGACGTCAGCAAGCGAATGAGTGGAAGCAGCAGCGTGCATGTATCACGTGGGATGCGGTTCGTCGGTCGAGCGGGCACCGCGGCCCGCGGCGTGGTGCTCCTGCCCATCGGCTGGCTGCTGTTCAATGCGGGACGGTTGTACAACGCAGCGCAAGCGGCCGACACCGGCGAAGTGCTGGAAATGCTGGGCCGCGGCTGGCTGTTGGCCGTGGTCGGTGCCGGGCTACTGGCCTATGGGCTGCACCAGATCACCAAAGCGATCTACCGGCGGATCAAACGCCCCGAGTAATGCGCAACAGTACGAACCCAAACTATAGGTCCGACAAGCTGCGCCGAGCTTGCCCATTAGTTCCTATGTAATGACTGCTTGATTAATCCGAATTTTGCCGCCTTGGCTGGTAGTCGCCTTCCGGCAGTTCCACCGGCACACCAGGCAGGCCTGGTGAGGGATCGGTGGGGGCGATCGAGCGGCGGATCGATGGGCTGGTCGGGTTCGGGATCGTGCGGGATGTCAGGCACTGGATCGATCGGCTGGTTGGGAATCGGATCACCCGCTGGATTAGGGACCTCTCCAGGCATAGGCATCTGCGGTACAGGATCGTTGGGCGGGATGGTCTGCATATCGTGCTCCTGGGTAAAGACGCAGGTCGTGGCGGCACCTCCAGACATTCGGTCGCACTGCGTCTGTGTGCCTGGAGGTGTTGCATAGCGCTGCGTGCGTCGTTTCAAAGGCCTGAGACCGGCATGGAATCAGCGTACGCCGGTAGTAAGGCGGTCAATCGTCGCCTTCGCCGCGCCGTCAGTGCGTCCGGATCAGCTCAGTAGCACGCCGCCGCACAAACCCGTAGCGAAGAACATCAGGTTGCGCACTGTCGATTGCAGGAAGGTCCACTTGCCGTTCTGTCGGACAACGCCCGACGCCCGCGATTCGCGCAGCCAGGCTTCCACGTTGGGTGCGGACGTGCCCACCGCCGCCACCGCAAGCCTGATCTGCGAGACCGAGGCTTCCAATCGGTCGGTCCAGTAACGGACATCTTGTGGCGTATCCAGACGAACCTCGCTGGATGTTTCGCGGAAATCCTGCGTATGCCGGGACAGTATGGTCGTCATTGGCCGCTCCTCTGGATTCCTGTGCAGACTAGTATCAACCCGCGCCGGCAAAGGCCGCCGCGTGAGATGCGTGAACCGCATTGCCTGCCGCCGGGCCGGGACGCATGCGGTTCCACGTCTCGCGGATCACCGCCTCGGCCAACGGCCGGTCCATGCGTTCGTGCTGAGGCAGGTTGCGGGCATGGCGAATCGGCAGCAGCTGGTTGGGGGACCGGCGACAGCTGGGCAGGTAGAAGCCATAGCCCGGCGTGAGCGTGGGCACGCACGATCCAAACGAGCGTCCGACTCGGCGAAAAGCACTGGTGGAGTAGCGTTTGCGGCAGAGAGCAAGTGCGTTCTCGATGTTCGACACCATGTTCTGATTGGATCGCCGCAGTTTCGACAGGATGCCCATCGTTTTCCCCTGGGGTCCTAAATGGACGCCTGGATTGTTTGCCAGCCTGTGTATGCGCGGCGTGAGGCCAGAATTTCGCCGCGAAGGGGCCAGGCTCAGCTCCAGCCAAGAGGCTGGTTTTTCGACAGACGGCCTTGCCGGATCAGGCAGCCGGCTTGCGGCAATGCCTGTGCAACGTCTCCTGTGCCCCCTACATCGCAGTTCAGCTCGTTGATCGAGTGGAGCGAGCGAGGTGATGAGCGCAGATAGAGGATTTGCCTGTCCCTCCCGCCATTGAGGTTCTACCGCCCCCTGTAGCGAAACCGGGGGCGGCAAAACGCTGATGGGCTGCGCATTGCATGAACTTCGTTACTTATAGACCAGGATTTTTTCCATGCGGCTGCCGCCAATCTTTGCGGGGGCGTGTTGTCCTGGCGGACGCCTGGCCGGACAGCGGACGCGAAACAATTGCGGAAAGGGAATTGAAGATCAACAAGTTACATGTGGCACAGCTTCTGCTCTGGTGTTCTAAACAATTCAATTAGATGAAGCTGAAGGAATATTAAACAAATTAACTGCAAGGACAAGTTCCAGTTGACCGATCTGATTAGGTGTACTACATTACTACCACACCGTCGCACAACGACACTAAAGAGGCCTCCCATGAACACCAAGTCCTTCCTCCCCCTCACCGCCGCCGCCCTGTTCGCCGTCTGCGCCGGCTCGGCCCTGATCTCCAGCCACAACGCCGACGCCAGCGCACCGGCCGCCGGCCGCATCGTCGACCTGTCCACCGTGACCGTCCGCCCCGACCCGGCCGACCTGGCCGCCTACCGCGCCTCGCGCATCGTCGAACTGCCGGCCGTGACCGTGCGTCCCGAAGCCCAGGACCTGGCCTTCTACCTGGCGCGGCAAACCGCCCGCATCGTCGACCTGCCCGCCGTCACCGTCCGTCCCTCGGCCGAAGACGTGGAGCGCGTCGTGGTCGTCCGCACCGCCCTGGCCAGCAGCTGACCGCGCGCTGAAACTGCTGTCGATACGGGAACGGACGCAGGACCGAACGGAACCGCAGCCGTATAGAAACGTATCACCAGGCACGAGCCTGAGAGACGTTCAGACCGCCAGCCACGCCGCATGCAGCGCCAGCACCACGATGCTGATCTCCAGGCGCATTCGCTTGTAGGCCGGCGACCACAGCGGATCGCGCAGATCCAGCAGCAGCCAGATCAGGAAACCGGTTGCCAGCAGCATCAGCGCGGGCCAGGGCCAATGAATCAGCAGAAGAGCGGCGAACGCCAGCAGGCTCGGCAGCACCGCTTCCACACAACGCGCGCTCCCGCACCCGGCGCCCATGCCGCGCCCCCATCGCGCGCCGCCAAGAAAGCTCAGGATCACCGCACCGTAGGCAACGAATGCCGCAGTGGCCGCGTCGCGCCAATCCGGCCGCAAGAGTGCGGCGCTCAATGCGAGAGCGAAAGGAACGACGCCGCTCCAGCCCAGCACATGAATCGCCCGCGGCAGCGATGGAATGCTGCGGCTTGGCATGGGTGGCTCATGGTTGTTCGTGGTCGACATGCGCTGCTCCAGAGCGATAAATTTTTGCATCGGGCCTGGCGACCCGCTCGGCGTTGAGCCTGCGTGATTATCGCGACATACGCATCAGCACTTCCACGCCGAAGCACATGGATTGGAAGGTTCCTTCGATGCGTCGTGTCCACAGCGGAGCAGTGGTATTTCGCCGCACAGCCAGTTGGACCCGAGGCAGCACCTTCGCATCCACGTCGGGACATAGGACGCATGGATGCCGGCGGCAGGATTCATGGCGCGTTTGGGTCGGCAAGGTGCGCTCCGCCTAGACTGAAGCCAAGCGTCTGTGGTTTCCGCCTGCGGACGATGCGTTCGAAGCCACCCTGGACCCGATGTTCTCCATGCACAAGCCCTGGCTGTTGATCGGATTGTGCGCCGCGTTGATGGCGTGCAGCAAAGCGCCGCCCGTGCAGGAACCACAGATGGTCGTCGATGCGCCCGCCAACGGCGGGGACGGCGGCGCCCTCAGCGGCGGGCAGCCTGCACCGGCCGCCGCTAAGCCGGATCTGCTGAAAGGCACCGAATGGCCCGCGGCGGAGCTCACCTCGGGCGAGGCGTTCGTCAGCTGCGACTATCACCCGGCGCCGCTTGTGGCGGCCGTGGAACAACCCCAGGACGAACCGGCGGCGCCGGCCGAAGGCGAGGCAGAAAGCGAAACGGCGGCGGAAGCCGAGAGCCGGTCGGTGCAGCCTCCGCTGGTCGATCTTTCCTTTGCCAGCGTCGGACGGGCGCTGGCGCCGTGTACGCATGGCAGCGCGGTGAAGCTGCACTATCGCGGCAAGATCGCCACCGACTTCACCGCACTGGTCGAGCGGGTAAGCAACATGGCGGAGCGAAAGCAGATCGAGCGGCGCGTGCTCGATCTCGATTCGGCCGGCGGCCACGTCGAAGACGCCATGAAGGCCGGAGACATCATTGGCGCATCGCGATGGACTATACGGGTGGCCGAGGACGCGAACTGCCATAGCGCCTGCGTGCTGATCCTGGCGGCGGGCGACCATCGCGAAATCAGCGGTCGCGTCGGCGTGCACCGGATGATCCGCGTCAACTCCATGGCCAGCACGCGCGAGGAACTGACCCAGGAGCTGCGCGAGGTGCATGGCCATATGAAGGACTACCTGGAGCGCAACGGCGCCGCAGTCGCCGTCGCGGACCTGATGATGACCGTGCCCAACCGCAAGCTGCGGCTGCTGACGCCGATGGAGCTGGTCGAGTACGGCCTGGAAGGCGCGAACGCGGTGCAGGACGATCTGGAGCGTATCCAGCTGACCCGCAAGTGCGGCGAGGACTTCGTGCGCCGCAAGGACGACTACGACCGTGCCTTCACCCGTCAGTGCGCGCGCTTGGCGCCCGACTGGGAAGCGGCGGATGCCTGCGGGCTGGAGCTGCGCAGCGGCTTCGGGTTCCCGGATGAGAAGTGCCTGGTCGAAAGCCCGCTGTCACGCCTTGATCGCGAAAAACAAAGCGCTGGCGAACAGGCTGGCCGGGAGTAGGCATGGCCGTATGTTGCGGTCGATCGATGCCGCGCCAGCGGCGACAGCCGTTGATGCTCCCTTGGCCATAAACGTACCTGGCGAGCGGCCCCGAGTTCCTGCGCGCGAACTCGCCGTTCTCGCTGCTGCCACCCGAGCCGCCCGTCAACAGCCAGCCTGCGCCGCCTGGCAATCTCCGACGACAGCGTCGGCAGCGCGCGCGGCCTGCTCCGCCAAAGCGCCCCATTGGCTGCAGACCGCACGCTTCTGCGCAGGAGTCAGCCGCTTGATCCGGTATTCGAGCCGGCTGGCCTCCGACCGGTCGGCGCAGGCGCGTTGGCCCAGCAGACGCAGCGGTGGATGTGCACGGGTGTAGCGCGCTCCGGTCCCGGCTTCATGCTGCCGGTAGCGCTTGCCGATATCGACGGCGATCCCGGTGTACAGGCTGCCGTCACGGCATTCGATCAGGTATACGTGCCAGCAGGCAGCATCCTCACGCATGCCTGAGCCCCTGGCTGCGCTTATTGAACTTTCCTTTTCCGCAGCGCCTCGTCCGCGGGCGGCGTCATGGCTGTTGCCGGAAGCATCCTTTGCCACAGTATCTTGCCCAAGGGGTCGTATTTGGCGAAAAATAAATTGAAGCCGCCCGCCACATAACTATTGCCGGAACATCCACATCGATGCCGTACATACTATCGCCGGTCCCTCTAACTATTGTGTTCCGCAGCGCTTCGCCCGAAGCATCGTACTTGGTAATGAAGACACTGATCAGATGCATTATCCAAGTAGTTACCCCTCTCGGCCGGCTCGGCACTCCCAGAAGCCGCCGTCACATCGGAGTAGCCTATCACGCAGCTGTTGCCGGCAGCATCCACATCAATGACCGTTGTAGCAACTGGGCCATGCCCACGACCACCTGGCACGTATCCTTGGGCCTTCCTGGCCCAGAGCACCTGGCCTGAAGCATTGGATTTGGCATGAACAGGTCGCGCTGGTCGTTTGCTTCACCGGTACTGATTAGAACCTATCTCAAAACTATTGCATGCCCGGCTGCGATGCCTCCACTTGGGGCATGCGGCGATTGAGCGATGAGCACTGGGAGCGGATTCGGGAACATTTTCCCGCGAACGCGGTAGTAGCAGGTCTTATCCGCTGTGAGACCTGTCATCCGCTGGCTCGTTCCGCTAACGCTCGAATCACTTTAGCCCTCGATAAAGCTGGCGAAGGCGCTGGTTGGGAATGCATCCAGCCGATAGTCCTTGGCTCCTTCTACGGCGGGCCAGGCAGCTGTACAGCCGGCAGCCGTGATGGCGGTGAGAAATCCCAGGATAGGGTGCTCGTTATGGAAAACTTATAAATCGGCGATAGGAAAACCCGCAAGCACATAACGCAACGGCAACGATCCGGCCATGCAAACAGGGATTAACCCGATCTTGACCCTTGCCGCAACGCGCCGCCGTACACTCGGCCGCCCACACGACCGCCCTTACGGGAAGTTTTCCATGAGCTATCCGCGTTTGCTGATCTTCGCGTTGATGCTGGCGCTGACCACGGCTGTTTCGGCACAGCAGGCGACCCCGCCTTCCGTCGCTCCTGCCCAGCCAGCTCCGCAGGCAGCCACTCAACAGCCGCCCACACCGGAACAGCAGGCCCAGCTCAAACGCCAGAACGAAGAGATGGGCCGCGCGGCGCTGAAGGCGGCGCAGATGGTGGACAGGAACCAGATCGGCGAGCTGTGGGACGGCGCCTCCAGCGTGGCCAAGGGCGCAGTCACCCGCGACCACTTCGTCCGGCAACTCGCCGCCAAGCGCCAGACGTTGGGCGCGCTGACCGCCCGCCAGCAGGTGGCCGTGACGCGCGCGGTGTACTCGGCCGGCGGCCGGGTGCCGGCGGGCAACTACATCAACGTGGAATACGCGACCAGGTTCGCCGGCGAGCCGCAGCCGGTGCGCGAACTCGTATCGTTCCGCCTGGACGAAGACAACACCTGGCGGGTATCCGGCTACAGCGTCCTTGCGGTGCCGGCAGACGCCCAGGCGCCAGTGCGGTGAGTGCAGCAAGCGCCCATCGCGAAGTGGGAGGTCTGATTCGATCGTTGCGCTCGGAGCGCACGACCTCCTCCAGCAGACCGTAACTCTGGCGCAGCCTATGTACCCATTGCCCCAGCGGAGGGTCGAAGGCGAGATCGTTGGCCGTACCGTGCTCGCGGCGCAGGCCGTAGCTGCGGCCTGCTTGGGTACGATGTTCGGATAGCGCTCAATGGATTCACCGAAGCACTGTTGTGGGTTCGCATCTGTCGTCGGTAAGTGTCCGATCTCATGCCGTAGTTCCAGCAGTTCGCTCGCTGTGGACGTATCCGCGGCGGCACACGAATCCTGGCACGTTCAGCTTGAGGCGCCGTAAACTGCGCCGAACTGAACATTCCTTGCCATACGCCAGCGGATGTGATTGCACCGGCTGCGGCCGTCCCCGACAATCGCTTTATCTTCACGGAGATTCGCCCTTGACTGCCAACGCCCCGGCGTCCGCGCCTGCTGTCCAGCTGCGCAAGCTCTGCGCCCAGTTCGCCAAGCCCCGCCTCAGCCGCGCGATCTGGCAGCTGCTCAACACCCTGCCGCCACTTCTGGGGATCTGGGCACTCATGGCTTGGACTGTGGTCGATGGCTGGGGCTATGGCTGGACCCTGCTGATGGCGCTGCCGGCCGCCGGCTTCTACGTGCGCCTTTTCATCATCCAGCACGACTGCGGCCACGGCTCGTTCTTCGCCAGCGAGCGCGCCAACCACATCGTCGGTGCCTGCCTGGGCCTGATCACGCTTTTCCCTTATGGCTACTGGAAAAAGACCCACGCCATCCACCACGGCACCTCCGGCAACCTGGACCGACGCGAGATGGGCGACATCGAAACCCTGACCGTGGCCGAGTACGAAGCGCGCTCCTGGTTCGGGCGCTTCTGCTACCGTTTCTACCGCAGCACTCCGGTGCTGCTGGGCATCGGCCCGCTGTACCAGTTCGTGATCAAGCACCGGTTCCCGTTCGACCTGCCTTTCAGCTGGAAGAAGGAGTGGGTCAGCGTAATGCTCAACAACCTGGCCATCCTGCTGGTGGGCGGCGCGCTCGGCTTTGCCATCGGCTGGCACACGGTGCTGATGGTGCACCTGCCGATCGTGTTGATGGCCGGCGCCGCGGGCGTGTGGCTGTTCTACGTGCAGCACACCTTCGAAGGCGCGTACTGGACCGGCAGGGACGACTGGGACGCGGGCAAGGCGGCGGTCGCGGGGAGTTCGTATTTCGATCTGCCGCGCGTGCTGCACTGGTTCACCGGCAACATCGGCTACCACCACATCCACCACCTCGCCAGCCGCATTCCCAACTACCGCCTGCGCGAGGCGTTCGAATCCAGCGAGCTGCTGCGGTCCGCGCCGCGCCTGACCCTGTGGTCCAGCTTCAAGTCCGCGCGGCTCAAGCTGTGGGACGAGCGGACCCAGCGCATGGTGGGATTCGACTACCGCTCCAGCCGCGCGGTGTGACACGCCGTCTGTAGGCAGGCTCTGGCCTGCTACTGCCATCGATACGCCTGCGACGGATTTCCGAAAGACGGCGATGACGCGGTGGTGTCTTTGCCTACCATGGGCGTCTTGAACAAGGTGAGGCTAGTCTGAAGCCTGCCTATTTGGCTGAGTTTGTGCCGACTGGGCGCGGGGGCGATTAGGGCGACAGCTCTGGTCGCAGGAGGCACAATGAGGGCCTGCGCCCCCTCTTCGTCTCGCGGCGCCCGGAGTATTTCCCATGTCCACAGAACCCAGCGCTCCGCTGTTCTTCGCCGACCTTGGCCTCTCCGCGCCGGTGATGGCCGCGGTGACCGAAGTAGGCTACGAGTCGCCTTCGCCGATCCAGGCCGCCACCATTCCCGCGCTGCTGTCGGGCCGCGACCTGCTGGGCCAGGCCCAGACCGGCACCGGCAAGACCGCGGCGTTCGCACTGCCGATCCTGTCGCGGCTGAAGCTGGACCAGAAGAAGCCGCAGGCGCTGGTGCTCGCGCCGACGCGCGAACTCGCCATCCAGGTGGCCGAAGCGTTCCAGCGCTACGCGGCGAAGATCCCCGGTTTCAACGTACTGCCGATCTACGGCGGCCAGGGTTACGCGCCGCAGCTGTCGGCGCTCAAGCGCGGCGTGCACGTGGTGGTGGGAACCCCGGGCCGCGTGATCGACCATCTCGAGCGCGGCACGCTGGACCTGTCGGAGCTGACCACGCTGGTCCTGGACGAGGCCGAC
>DATHAV010000161.1:0-8173 GCA_035296505.1 Pseudoxanthomonas sp. | reverse complement strand
GAAATCGGATGACGCCGCTGTGGCGATGGCGCAGCGGCAGCGCCAGAGCGAACAGTTCCCACCGGGACAGCGGCGGCAACAGCAGTCCGGAGGTACGCAGCGCCGCGGGCAATACCCGCGCGGCGCGTCTGTGCAGCGTGTGCAGGCCGATCACGGTCGCGTCAGCGCAGCGAGGCCGCGAGCTCGTACCAGTCGACCTTGCGGGTGATCCACATGATCGCGCCCAGGATGGCGAACAGCAGCAGCGAGCCCATCAGCAGGGCGTTGTCCTCCGACACCAGCAGGCTGTAGAGCACGCCGTACAGCGCGGTGAGCATGGCCGCGAAACCCGCTGCGCGCGCCCAGCTTCTCAGGACCCCGGACAGGTACACGAACTGCAGTCCGATGCAGGCGGCGGAGGACACCAGGTAGGCCTTCCAGAACGCGATGTGCTCGGACAGGCTCAGCAGCAGCAGGAAGAAGATCGCCAGCGCCAGGCCCACCAGCAGGTACTGCAGCGGATGGATCGGCAGGCGCTTGATCAGTTCGAACAAGGCGAAGCCCACGAAGGTGAGCAGGACGAACAGCAGGCCGTACTTGCTGGCCCGGTCGGCCTGCGTGTAGACATCGACCGGATCGACCAGGGCGATCATCAAGCGTTCAATTTCGACCTCAGGCTCGCCCAGGCGCCGGATCTGGCCCTGCGCCTGGCTGGCCAGCGAGGAGATGTCCCAGCGCGCCTCGAATCCGCGGTCCTGCGGATGCACCTTGCGCTCGGTCGGCAGGAAGTCGCCAGTGAAGGATGGATGCGGCCACTTCGACTGCACGGCGATGGTGTTGCTGTCGGCGGCGGGCACGATCGACAGCGATTGGGTGCCGGCGAGCACGAACTCCATCTCGACGCTGCGCCCGGGCACCGATTCTGCGCCGATCGCGGGCAGCGTGGCGCTGACGCCGCTGATGGTCTGTGCGTAGTCGCGGGTTCCCGGTTCGAACCGCAGGCTCTGTCCGTCCACGCGCAGGCTAGGCGTGCCCTCCAGTCCGCGCACGTCGGACACGCCGAACAGCAGGTACGGCGTGCCGTACGTGCGCACGATGCCCGCCGCCGGCTGCGGCAGCGGCGCATCGAAGGTCGCGCTCAGGGTCGCGCGCCAGCGGTACACGCGCACCTCGAACAATCCGAGCCTGCGCGTGTCCGGGACGATTTCGCCCTGCATGTCCAGCGTCGCCGACGTCTGCAGGGTGGCGCCGCCGGTTCTTTCGACGCGCTTGCGCTGCACGCCGCGGTCGTCGGTGTATTCCACCTCCTGGGTGTCGGTCCACGGCACCACCCGCAGCGGCGCCATCACCTGCTGCTCGCCGGCGCTGCTCTGGGCGATGCGCTGGGTGGCTTCGGCGCGATAGGCCTTGCGTTCGTCGATGGTGCCGCGGATCAGGCTGAGCGGAACCAGCAGCAGCAGCAACAGCCCGCCGACGGTGAGAAAACGCAACAGCAGTTTCAAGGATTTCATTCGCGGGGTCCGGTCGGATGTGGGTCCACAGGGTGCCGGCGCCGTGTGCGGAGGGTTTGTGGCGTATTTGAAGCGGGAGTGAAGCGGCGGGTGTCGCACCACTCCCACTTGGCTTCTGCTTTGGCTTTGGCTTTGGCTTCTGCTTTGGCTTCTGCTTTGGCTTTTGCTTTGGCTTTGCTCTTGCCTCACCAATCCCGTGAGGTCCGGCAGGCGAATCGGGTCAAACCCTGCGGGGCGGCGCGCACGATGCGCGCCGTTTTCGGACGGCACATGGACGTGCCTTCCGAAAATTCCCGATTCGCCTGCGCACCCGCCGCGCTTTGCGGCGGGCGGGCCGTTAGGGTGGCCTTCTTTTGGTTGCTTTTCTTGGCCACACAAGAAAAGCGACTCGCGCCAAAGCGCGAAAGCATTGCATTTTGAAAGTCAAAGATGGCGTCAATGCCCGAATCAAAATCAAGAGCGTTCGCGCCTTGGCGCGAGTCACTTTCTTTAGCTTGTGCAAAGAAAGTAACCACTGAGCCGCAGGAGCGGCGCGAACGGCGCAGCCGGCCCGTAGGGTGGAGGGCAGGATGCCCGGAACAAAGAAACACACCCTGGGCGGTCCGCCCGCCGCAAGCGCGGCGGGTGCGCAGGCAGGCCGGGAATTTTCGGGCGGGGCCTCCTGCCCCTTCCGAAAACGGCGCACATCCCTGTGCGCCGCCCTGCGGGTTTTACCCGGCCTGCCTGCCGGACCTCACGGGGCCGGCTGGAGCCAAAGCATGGCAATAGCAAAACTGAGCAACAGGAGGATCGACAGCGAGCAAGCTGACGGTGTGAAACCCAGCCTTGGCCGCTCAGGCTCCGCCCAGCGGAAGCCTCAGGCTGGCGCACGCTCCGCCATCGGGCAAATTCACCAGCACCGCCTCGCCCCCGTGCAGGCGCGCCACCTCGCGCACGAACGGCAGGCCCAGGCCGGAGCTGCGCAAGCCGGTGGCCGGCCGGGCCAGGGAATAGAAGCGTTCCCACACCCGCTGGAGCGCGTAGTCGGGCACGCCCGGGCCCTGGTCGGCCACGCGGATTTCCAGCGCGCCGTCGGCGATCAGCGAGGACAGCAGCACGCGCGAACCGGGCGGTGCGAACGCGATCGCGTTGTCCAGCAGGTTGGAGATCGCCTGGCGCAGCAGGTAGGCGTCGCCCCGCACCGTCGCCCCGGCGTTCGCGTCCACGGCGAGCGACAGGCCTTCGGCCGACAGCTTGGCGGCCACGCCTTCGGCCACCTGCGACAGCAGTTCGGCCATGTGGATCGGCTCGACCTTCTGCAGCCAGCCGTGCTGTTCCACCTCGGCCAACGCCAGCAGCTTGTCGATGGTTTCGGTCAGGCGCTGCTCCTGGGTCTGGATGTTGCGGGCGAAGCGCGCGCGCTCCTCGTCGGGCAGCGGCTCCTGGAGCAGTTCGGCGGCGCCGCGGATCGCGGCCAGGGGGCTCTTCATCTCGTGGGTCAGCGACTGCACGTACTGCTCGACGTAGGCCTTGCCTTCCAGCTTGCGGCGCATGGCTTCCAGCGCGCGGCCGAGATCGCCGATCTCGTCGCGGCGCGGCGGCGGCGGCGGCACCCGTTCGCCGGCGCTGACCGCCTGCGCGTAGCGGTTGAGCCGGTTGATGCCGCGCATCAGCCACCAGGTGATGACGATCCCGATCAGCGCCGACAGCCCGATCAGCCAGCCGCCGCGGCGCAGGATGCTGCGCTGGCTGGCGACGATGAACGGCTCGAACGCGTGGTTGGGCTGGGCCAGGGTCAGCACGCCGATCAGCCGCTTGCCTTCCGCGTCCGGGTCGTAGATCGGCGCGGCCACGTGCATGACCGTGCGCGAGCCGTCGCCCGGCACCTCCGGGCTGGAGCGCGCGCCGTACTCGCCGCGCAGGGTGCGGTAGACGTCGTTCCAGCGCGAATTGTCGCGGCCGACGTCGCGGCCGCTGGAGTCGTAGACCACGATCCCGCGCGCATCGGTAATCGTGATCCGGTAGTCGATGCTGCGCTTGGGGAACTGCCAGACGTGCGCGTTGAGCTCGCGCCGCTGGGCGCGCGCCAGCTGCTGCACGAAGCGCCCTTGCGCGATGCGCCCGGCCTTGAGGTCCTCGGCCGCCATCACCGCCAGCACGTTGGCCGCGTCGACCAGAGTGGATTCCATCGCCTGGCGCACGCCCGGCTTGACCTCGTTGACGAACACGCGCATCACGAAGAACGCGGCCAGCCCGACGATCAGGAAGAACCCCAGGAACAGCCGCAACCCCAGGCGCACGTCAGAGCTCCAGCGCGTAGCCGAGGCCGCGATGGGTGCGGATGGGGTCGCGTTCGGCGCCGGCCGCGCGCAGCTTGGCGCGCAGGGTCTTGACGTGGGTGTCCACGGTGCGGTCGGCGCTATCGGCGTCGCTGTCCCAGCCGCGGTCCATCAGCTGGCCGCGGCTGAGGATGGCGCCGGGCCGGTGCAGCAGCGCCGCCAGCAGGGTGTATTCGTAGCGGGTGAGCTCGAGCGCCTGCCCGCGGAAGCGGATGCGGTGCCCTTCCCGGTCGTGGACGAAATCGCCGTGCGCCGTTTCCGACGCGCGCGCGGCGTCCGGCGCCGGCTGCGTGCGCCGCAGGCGCGCGCGCACGCGCGCCACCAGCTCGCGCGGCTAGAACGGCTTGGCCACATAGTCGTCGGCGCCCAACTCCAGACCCAGCACGCGGTCGATCTCGTCGTTGCGCGCGGTCAGGAAGATCACCGGCACCTCGCTGAAGGCGCGCAGCTGCCGGCATACGTCGAAGCCGCTGCCGTCGGGCAGGCCGACGTCCAGCACCACCACGTCCACGCCCCCGGCGCGCACCCGGGGCGCCACTTCGCGAGCCAACAGGCAGTGCTCGGCCTGCAGGCCTTCGCTGCGCAGCGCGTACAGCAGCGCGTCGGCGATGGCGGGCTCGTCTTCGGCGATCAGGATCAGCGGCATGTCCGCCAGCATAGTCGCGCGGCGGACCCTGCCGCTATGCTGGCGCGGTCGTCGCAGCTCCGGTCACGCATGAACTACCGCCACGCCTTCCACGCCGGCAACCACGCCGACGTGCTCAAGCACATCGTGCTGCTGGCGCTGGTGGACGCGCTCAAGCGCAAGGAAGCGCCGTTCTTCGTGCTCGACACCCACGCCGGCCGCGGCCGCTACCTGCTGGCGGCGCCGGAAAGCCGCAGGACCGCCGAGGCCGACGCCGGCATCCTCAAGCTGATGGGCGAAGCGCGGATGCCCGAGGTGGTCGAGCGCTACCTGCGCGCGGTCGAGGCCAACAATCCGGTCGGCGCGCTGGTGGCCTATCCGGGCTCGCCGCTGCTGGTCGCCCAGGCGATGCGCGCGCAGGACCGGCTGGCGGCGTGCGAACTGCAGCCCGACGAAGCCGCGGCGCTGAAGGAATTGTTCGCCAGCGATGCCCGCGTCGCGGTGCACGCGCGCGACGGCTACGGCGCGATGAAGGCGATGCTGCCGCCGAAGTCGGGCAGCGCGCGCATCGCCCGCGGGCTGGTGCTGGTCGACCCGCCGTACGAAGCCCAGGACGACGAATACCCGCTGATCGCCGCCCACCTGCGCGAGGCGCTGGAGCGCTGGCCGCAGGCCAGCTACGCGGTGTGGTATCCGATCAAGCAGCGCCGCAGCCTGCAGCCGTTCTTGCGCAAGGCGGCCGCGCTGCCGGCCAAGTCCGCGCTGCTGGCCGAGCTGCAGGTGCGTCCGGACGATTCGCCCCTGCGCCTCAACGGCAGCGGTCTGCTGGTGTTGAATCCGCCCTGGCGGTTCGAGAAGGCCCTGGCGCCCGCGCTGCCGCTGCTCAAGCGCGCGCTGGGGGGTCCGGGGGCCACCACTCGCCTGGAGTGGCTCAAACCGGAAGCCTGAGTCAGGCGGCGGCTTCGGGCTCGAAGAAGCTCCAGCGCACCACCGGAAACTGCCGCTTGAGCGCCTGCTCCATGGCGTCGATCTCGGCCAGCAGAACGCCCACGTCGGTGCCTTGCCTGAGGCTGGCCTGCACCGAGACCATCACGTCGTTGCCCAGCTGCAGGGTGATGAGGCTGATGACGCGGCCGATCTCGGGCCGGCCGTCGTAGAACATCCTGATCTGCGCCTGCAGCTCCGGGTCCACGCTTTGCCCGATCAGCATCGCCTTGACCTCGATCGCCACGAACACCGCGATCACGATCAGCAGCACGCCGATGGCCAGCGTGCCGAGCGCGTCCCAGAGCGGATTGCCGGTGGCGATGGTCACCAGCACCGCGATCAGCGCGAAGATCAGGCCCAGCAGCGCCGCCAGGTCCTCGCCGAAGATGACCACCAGCTCGGCCTGGCGGCTCTCGCGGAACCAGCGCCACAGCGAGCGACCGCCGCGCGCCTTGTCGACCTCCACCAGGCAGGCGCGCATCGACACCGACTCGGCCGCGATGGCGAACGCCAGCACGCCCACCGCCCACCACAGCTTGCTCGCCTCCAGCGCCTCGGGATGGTTGAGCTTGTGGATACCCTCGTACAGCGAGTACATGCCGCCCACGGTGAACAGCATCACCGCCACCAGGAACGACCAGAAGTAGATCGCCTTGCCGTAGCCCAACGGATAGTCCGGCGAGGCCGGGCGCTTGGACTGGCGCAGGCCCAGCAGAAGCAGCAGCTGGTTGCCGCAGTCGGCCAGCGAATGCACGGTCTCGGCCAGCATCGCGCCGGAGCCGGTGAAGACCGCGGCCACGCCCTTGGCCACCGCGATGGCGAAGTTGGCCCCGAGGGCGAAGAGGATTGCACGGGTGGAATCGGCGCCGCCGGCCATGGGAAGGTTCCTAATTGCGTGGGGCCGGCAGTCTAGCCGGACCCCGATGACGGCCCTAGAGCATTCTTTCACCCCGGACATGGGAGCATGCCGCGCAATGAACGGCCAAAAACGATTGCCCCCCTGGCACGAGCACTTCCGCCTGCCCAACGGGCGCGAGCTGCTGATCCGCCCCATCCGCCCGGAAGACGCCGACCCCATCCGCGGCGCGTTCGTGCTTCTGGGACCCGAGGAAGTGCGCCAGCGCTTCCTGCACGCGGTCAAGGAGCTGACGCCCGAGGCGGCGCAGCGCCTGTGCCAGCCCGACCCCCGGACGGAGTTCGCGCTGGTGGCGGCCGAGAACCTGCCGCCGGGCGAGGCCCTGGTGGGCGCCGTGGCCCGCACCTCGATCACGCCGCGCACCCGCGAGGCCGAATACGCGATCCTGGTCAGCCACTTCATCGCCGGCCAAGGACTGGGCCGGCACCTGATGCGCCGGCTGGTGAAGTGGGCCAAGACCAAGAAGCTCGACCGCCTGTACGGCGACGTGCTCGACCACAACCAGCCGATGCTGCAGCTGGCGCAGTCCCTGGGCTTCCAGCGCATGCGCGAGCACGAAACTCCTGGTCTGGTGCGCGTGGTCCTGGACTTGAACGAATAGACGCACCGGCTTCGGGCCAAGCCGCCTTTGCTTCAATGAGCGCCGGCGCCATCACGGCGGGCCGCCTCCGGTGCGGCACGGCCGACGGTTCGCCTCGGCTAAAATAGCCGGCTGATGAAATCCACGACGTTTTCCACCCCACCGCTCCCCCGCAGCGGCCAGCTGCGCGCCTGGTGGCGCGCCCCGGCTTCGCCGACCGCCCTGGCCTGGTTCATCGCCCGCGCCGCCGACGCGCACGCCGGGCCGGTGCTGGCGATCGCGCGCGACAACCACGACGCGCACCAGCTCGAAGCCGACCTGCGCACGCTGCTGGGCGCCGGCGGCTCGCTGCCGGTGGTGCCGTTCCCCGATTGGGAGACCCTGCCCTACGATCGCTTCAGCCCGCACCCGGACATCGTGTCCCAGCGCCTGGCCGCGCTGCACGCGCTGCCCACGCTCAGGCGCGGCGTGGTCGTGGTCCCGGTGCAGAGCCTGATGCAGCGGCTGCCGCCCCTGCGCCACGTGATCGGCGGCAGCTTCGACCTCAAGGTCGGCCAGGTGCTGGACTTCGACCAGGAGAAACGCCGGCTGGAGTCGGCCAGCTACCGCCACGTGCCGCAGGTGCTGGACCCGGGCGACTTCGCCATCCGCGGCGGACTGCTCGACGTGTTCCCGATGGGCGCGGAGATGCCGCTGCGGATCGAGCTGCTGGACGACACCATCGATTCCATACGCGCCTTCGACCCGGAGACCCAGCGCTCGCTGGAAAAGGTCGAGGCGGTGCGGATGCTGCCGGGCCGCGAGGTGCCGCTGGACGAGCTTTCGGTCGAACGCGCGCTGGCCTCGCTGCGCGAGCGTTTCGACGTCGACACCCGCCGCAGCGCGCTGTACCAGGACCTCAAGGGGGGCGTCGCGCCGGCGGGCGTCGAGTACTACCTGCCGCTGTTCTTCGCCGACACCGCCACGCTGTTCGACTACTTCGGCCCCGCCACGCTGCCGCTGGTCGCCGACGGCGCGAACGCGGCGGCCGACGCCTTCTGGACCCAGACCCAGGGCCGCTACGAGCAGCGCCGGCACGACGTCGAGCGTCCGCTGCTGCCGCCCGAGGAGCTCTACCTTCCGCCCGAAGCGCTGCGCGAACGACTCAACCGCAGCCCGCGCGTGGAGGTCTGCGGGCCGGAGCATCCGCGGCGCGAGGAGTCGTATCCGCTCGGCGACCAGCCGGTGCCGGTCCTGCCCCTCGCCGCGAGGGACGCC
>DATHAV010000160.1:0-1613 GCA_035296505.1 Pseudoxanthomonas sp. | reverse complement strand
GCGCGCTCGGGGAACACGTCGTCGCCGCCGGCGATCGCCACCAGTTCCGACACCCAGCGGATGCCGGCGATCTGCGGCTCGTCCCACTCCTCGAAATACACGCGCGGGCGCCGCGGCAGCGCGGCGGCCCGCCCCGCGATGGCGTCCAGGCCCTGCCGCAGGCTCGACGCGTACCGGTCGGCTTCGGCCGCCACGCCGACCAGCGCGCCGAGCCTGCGGATGTAGTCGAGGATGCCGTCCACGCTGCGGTGGTTGGAGACCCACACCTCGACGCCGCCGCGGATCAGTTCGGTCGCGATGTCCGCCTGAAGGTCCGAGAACCCGATCGCCAGGTCCGGCCGCAGGGCGAGAATCTCGCCGATCCTGGCCGAGGTGAAGGCGCTGACCTTGGGCTTCTCCCTGCGCGCGATCGCCGGGCGCACGGTGAAGCCGCTGATGCCGACGATGCGGTGCTGCTCGCCGAGCGCGTACAGGGTTTCGGTCGGCTCCTCGGTCAGGCACACGATGCGCCGCGGCCCCACCTCAGCCGCCCAGCCGTTTGCGGAAATAGACCACCCGCTCGGTTTCTTCCAGTCCGCAGGCCTCGTGCGCCCGATGGCTGTCGGTGTTGCCGATCAGGGCGTCGGACGCGAGCTCGCTGCAGCCCTTTAGCCGTGCCCACCGCTCGACTTCGGCCACCAGGGCGCGGCCGACGCCGCGGCACCGGTAGGCGGGCGCCACGTACCAGCCTTCGAGAAATCCCACGGGCGAAGTCTCGGTCCCGTTGACGTAATCCAAGCGCAGCGAGGCTTCGGCGAACCCGACCGCCTCGCCCTCGGCGGTCGAGGCGAGGAACGCCGCCGCGCGCGCCGGATTGGCCAGGAACGCGTGGATATCGGGCAGGTGCCGCGAAGGATCCTCGTCGGGCCACAGCGCCGTGCGTAATGCAGCCCAGGCCCGGGCGTCGGCGCGGCGCGCTTGACGGATCGACGGCGCAGGGTTCACGGGAACAGCATCCGCTTGCTCCACGCACCGGCATCGTCGCGCTCGTAGCGCCAGCGCTCGTGCAGGCGGAACTTGGCGCCGTACCAGAACTCGATGGCGTCCGGCACCACGCGCAGCCCGCTCCACTCCGGGGGCCGCGCCACCGGGCGGCCGTCGAACTCGGCCTCGACCCGGGCGATGCGCTCCTCGAACGCTTCGCGCGAAGCCAGCGTCCGGGACTGCGCCGAGGCCCGCGCACCGATCTGGCTGCCGCGCGGGCGCGAGGCGAAATAAAGGTCGGCTTCGGCGTCGTCCACCGGTTCCACCCTGCCCTCGATCCGCACCTGGATGCCGGCCGCGCGCAGGCTGCGCCACAGGAACAGCAGCGCCGCCTGGGGATTGGCCGCCAGTTCGCGGCCCTTGTGGCTGTGCAGGTGGGTGTAGAACACGAAGCCGCGCGCGTCGAACGATTTCAGCAGCACCGTGCGCGCCGAAGGACGGCCCTCGGGCGTCGCGGTGGCCACGGTCATGGCGTTGGGCTCGATCTCGCCGGCGCTGGCCTTGGCCTCCTCGAACAGCGACTGGAACGTGGCCAGCGCTTCTGCGTAGAGATCGGTCATCGTGTGCGGCTCCTGGCGTCGGCACCGGTC
>DATHAV010000159.1:0-2744 GCA_035296505.1 Pseudoxanthomonas sp. | reverse complement strand
GATCGGCGATCCTGCTCATCAGCCCCGCCCACCACGGCCGCTTGGCCGCACGGGCCGGCGCCGCCGGCGCGGGCGGCACCGCCGGCGATGGAGACGCGGCGGGCGCGGACTGCGATTCGGGCGCGTCTGGGAAAGGCAGCGGATTCTGTTCGGACATCGTCCGCATTATGGCTCAGGCCCCGGTCGGTGCGGCATCGATGCGTGGCCCACGTGTGGGCCACGCAGCTAGCGGACGCGAGCGCCGAAGTGCTGGAGCCCGTTCGGATCGCCTCAACCGCCGGGCAGGCTGGCCCCGCTCCGTTCGGCGCAGGCGCCGGCGATTTCGGCCTGCATCGCTTCGGCCGCCGCGCGCGGATCGGCGGCGTGCCGGATCGGACGGCCGACGACGATGGCGTCGGCGCCGCGGCGGAAGGCCTCGGCCACGCCGACCGTGCGCTTCTGGTCGTCGCCACCGCCGCCGTCGGCCCGGATGCCGGGGCAGACGATGTCGAACCCGGGGCCGGTGGCGGCGCGGATCAGGGCCGCTTCCTGGCCCGAGGCGATCACCCCGTCCAGCCCCGCGGCCTGCGCGGCCTGGGCGCGTTCGACCGCCACCTGCGCCGGATCGCCCGCGATGCCCAGTGCCTGCAGGTCATCGGCCGCCATCGAGGTCAGCACGGTCACCGCCAGCAGGCGCAGGTCCGAACGCCGCGCTTCGGCCGCCGCCTGCATCATCGCGGCATGCCAGCCGTGCACGGTGCAGAAGGTCACCGGCCAGCGCGACAGGCCGCGCACCACGCCCGCCACGGTGGCGGGAATGTCGAAGAACTTGAGGTCGACGAACACGCGCTTGTCGCGGCGCGCCAGCGCATCCATCACCTCGAAGTAGTCGCCCGAGGCCAGCAGCTCCATGCCGATCTTGTAGAACGACACCGACTCGCCGAGGCGCTCGATCCACCCCCGCGCCTGGTCCCGATCCGGCGCGTCCAGCGCGAAGATCAGGCGCTCGCGCGGGGCCAGCGTCAGCGGGCGGTGCGCGGCATCCGGATTCAAGGGGCGTAGTCCAGGGCGTCCAGCTTGGCCCGGCGGCGCGCGGCGGCCGGCTGCGCCCAGTCGTTGTTGAACAGCGCCGGCTCCCACGAACCGTAGGTCGGGTTGGGCAGCATCCACCAGCGCTCGCCAAACCAGTCGTTGTATTCCTCGTACACCCGATCGCGGCCGTCGGGCGTGTTGGCCAGTATCTCGACGAAATCGCCCAGCTGGTCGCCGAACTGCATCAGCACGCGGTACTGCTGGCCGGCCAGGCGACGCCGGCAGTTCTTTTCCGAGCCGTGCTGTTCGCAGCCGGGCAGCACCGTGCCCAGCCCGAGGAATACGCTGTCGTCGGCGACCGGCAGCCCGACCGCGCGCAGGTTTTCCAGCGTGGCCTGCTTGAGATGCACGGCCCGGTTGGAGATGTAGAGGAGGGTGACGCCCCGGGCCTCGGCGGCGCGGGCGAAGTCGACCACCCCCGGAAGCGGCTTGGCCTTCTTCTCCGCCACCCAGCGATCCCAGCTGACTTCGTCGTACTCGGCGCCGTCGCGGATCAGGCGCGCCTGGTAGGGCGAGTTGTCCAGCACGGTCTCGTCGACATCCATGATCACCGCCGGCTTGAGGCCGGCGACCGCGTTGGCGCGCTCTTCGGGCACCAGGGCGTCCCACTTGGTCTGCTTCAGCGCGGCATCCAGATGGTCGGCGGCGGCGTGGAAAGTCTGTTCGCTGAGGACCCGGTACTCGGCCGACCGCTGCACCCACGCGACCGCGTTGAGGTTGTCGTGGGGGGGCGGTCCTGCCGCCTCGCTTTTAGCTGGCGCGACGGCGGCGGCGGCGGGCGCGGGCGCATCGCCACGCTTGCAGGCGGACAGGGCCAGGGCAGTGCAGGCCGCGAGGATCAGCAGGCGCATACAAGGCATCCGGTTCGGGAGAGGCGCGAGTTTACCGCTGCGCATGACGCCGATGAATCGGCGAACCGGCGCGCGTTATCCTGTGCGCCGCCCGCCTCGCCCCTAGCCAGCCCATGCCCGATCTGCCCGATCTGCCCGTTCTCAGTCCCGCCGAAGCGCGCGTGCTGGGCTGCCTGATCGAGAAGGAGGCGACCACGCCCGATGCGTATCCGCTGACGATCAACGCCGCGCAGGTAGCCGCCAACCAGAAGACCGCACGCGAGCCGGTGATGGCGCTCAGCACCGGCGACGTCAACCACGCCCTGCGCCAGCTCGAAGTCAAGGGCCTGGCGCGGCAGGGGTTTTCCAGCCGCGCCGAACGCTACGAGCAGCATGCCGGCAGAGCCCTCGACCTGCTGCAGCAACAGCTGGCGCTGCTGGGCCTGCTGCTGCTGCGCGGGCCGCAAACCGCGCACGAACTGCTGGCGCGCGCGGAGCGGCTGGCGCGGTTCGAGAACGCCGAGGACCTGCGCCACCACCTGGACCGGCTGATCCAGCGCCAGCCGGCGCTGGTGGTGCGCATTCCGCGCGGTCCCGGCCAGCGCGAGGACCGGTACGCGCACCTGCTGTGCGGGCCGGTGGACGTGACCGCGGTCAGCGCCCGCATCGCGGCCAGTGCGGGCAATGCCGGCAGCGAGACCGGTGCGTCTTCCGCGGACCTCGAGGCACGCGTTGCGGTGCTAGAAGACGAAGTCGCGGCGCTGCGCGAGCAGCTGGCCCGGCTGATGGGCGCGACGAACCACGGCTCCTGACGTCAGCGGGAGCCGCCGCCGCGGCTGGAAC
>DATHAV010000158.1:0-1761 GCA_035296505.1 Pseudoxanthomonas sp. | reverse complement strand
TCAACGTCCCGCTGCTGGCCGATTCGGGCTTCGGCAAGAAGCTGGACCTGAACATCGCCGGGCGCTATTCGGACTACTCGACTTTCGGCGGCGAGTTCGTTCCCAAATACGGCCTGCGCTGGCAGGTGGCCGACGAGCTGCTGCTGCGTACCACGTATGCCGAAGGCTTCCGCGCGCCCAGCATCGGCGAGCTGTACGGCTTGGGCACGCGCTTCGACGCCAACATCGTCGATCCGTGCCTGGGGGCGGGCTTCGCCGCCAGCCAGGCCAACTGCACCGCGCTGGGCGTCGACCCGGGCCGCACCCAGTTCGATCCGCAGATCGGCGTCGAAACCGGGGGCTCGGCGCTGCTCGAGCCGGAAAGATCCCGCAGCTTCTCGGCGGGGTTCGTGTGGACGCCGTCGCTGCTGGAGAATTCGGCGCTCGCCCAGCGCGTCGACATCGAAGGCACCTTCTACCGCCACCGGATCGAAGGCGCGATCCAGGCGCCGGACCCGCAGACCCAGCTCAACCTGTGCGTGCAGACGCTGGATCCGCAGTACTGCGGCGGCATCGTGCGCAATCCCTCGACCGACCAGATCCAGTCCTTCGACAACACCCTCGCCAACTTCGACGTGATCGAAACCGACGGCTGGGATTTCGACATCTTCTGGACGCTGCCGGAAACCTCGTTCGGCACCTTCAGGGTCGAGTGGCAGAACAGCTGGGTCGGCCGCTACGAGTCCTTCAGCGGCGACGGTTCGCGCCAACCGCTGGAGGCCGGCGTCCTGGTCAGCGATCCGGTGACGCGCTCGATTCCCGAATGGACCTCCAACGCCACCCTCGACTGGCAGTGGAACCGCTTCAGCGCCTCGTGGACCGCGCGCCACATCAGCGACCTGACCGAGTCCTGCGGAGACGCCGCCGGCTTCGCGGTCTGCCGCGACGATCCGGCGCCGGGCTTCAATCGCCTGGGCAGCACCACGTTCCACGATCTGCAGGTGGGCTACAGGATCGACTGGTTGAAGGGGCTGCAGCTGCTGGCCGGCGTGAACAACGTGTTCGGCAAGGATCCGCCCGTGTGCCTGTCGTGCAACCTCAACAGCTTCGACGGTTCCACCTACGACATTCCCGGCGGCGGATTCTGGTACGTGCGCGCGGACCTGAGGTTCTAACCCGGGTGCGAGAAATATAAAAAGGCCGGGTTCTCCCCCGGTCTTTTTTGTCGGCGTGCCGTGCGAAGTCGCCTTCAGGCCAGCGCCGCCTCCGGCACTTCGATGCTCATCGCCAGCGCCAGGTGGTCGGAGGACGCGGCCGGAATGGCGCGCGCATCGGTGCCGCTCAGGCCTTCGCTCAGCAGGATGTGGTCGATCGCGCGCTGCGGCCGCCAGCTGGGGAAGGTGGGCACGCAGAAGGCCGGCGGACGCAGGTAGGTGCGGCTGTACAGCAGCTCCATCTCGGGCACGTCGGGTACGCAGTTGAAGTCGCCCATCAGGGCCACGTGCGGGTGGTCGACCAGCAGTTCGGCGATGAACGCCAGCTGCGCCCGCCGGGAGGCCGCGCCCAGCGAAAGATGCGCCACCGCCACCACCAGGCCGGCGTCGCCGCGGCCGAAGTGCGCGAGCAGCACGCCGCGACCGCTGATCCGGCCGGGCAGCGCGTGGTCGTTGACCTCGACCGGCTCGAGCCGGCTCAGCAGTCCGTTGGCGCTGGAGGCCACGCCCCCGACGCTGCGGTTGGGCTGGTGGCTCCAGTAGTCGAAGCCGCCCTGCTCGGCGAGGT
>DATHAV010000157.1:0-5414 GCA_035296505.1 Pseudoxanthomonas sp. | reverse complement strand
CGAGCTCGCCTGAGCCGGCTACGCCCTACCAAGACACCGCGCGGCTTGAACGACCCACCGCTGCGCCACGGGATTTGTTGATAACCACTTTGATGGAGGACCTCCTGATGAAAGCTCCCGTTCGCGTCGCCGTCACCGGCGCAGCCGGCCAGATCGGCTATTCGCTGCTGTTCCGCATCGCCTCGGGCGAGATGCTGGGCAAGGACCAGCCGGTGATCCTGCAGATGCTGGAACTGCCGATGGAGAAGGCCCAGGCCGCCCTCAAGGGCGTGATGATGGAGCTGGAGGACTGCGCGTTCCCGCTGCTGGCCGGCATGGTCGGCACCGACGACGCCGAGATCGCGTTCAAGGACGCGGACATCGCCCTGCTGGTCGGCGCGCGTCCGCGCGGCCCGGGCATGGAGCGCAAGGACCTGCTGCTGGAGAACGCCAAGATCTTCACCGTCCAGGGCGCCGCGTTGAACAAGGTCGCCAGCCGCGACGTCAAGGTGCTGGTGGTCGGCAACCCGGCCAACACCAATGCCTACATCGCGATGAAGTCGGCGCCCGACCTGCCGGCGAAGAATTTCACCGCGATGCTGCGCCTGGACCACAACCGCGCGCTGTCGCAGCTGGCCAACAAGGCGCGCATCGCGGTGGGCGACATCGAGAAGCTGATCGTGTGGGGCAACCACAGCCCGACCATGTACCCGGACTACCGCTTCGCCACCGCCAACGGCCAGTCGCTGAAGGAAGCGATCAACGACGACGCCTGGAACGCGAACGCCTTCATCCCGCAGGTCGGCAAGCGCGGCGCGGCGATCATCGAAGCGCGCGGCCTGTCCTCGGCCGCCTCGGCCGCCAACGCCGCCATCGACCACGTCCGCGACTGGGTGCTGGGCAGCGACGGCAAGTGGGTCACGATGGGCGTGCCTTCCGACGGCAGCTACGGGATCCCCGAGGGCGTGATCTACGGCGTGCCGGTCACCACCGCCAACGGCGACTACACCCGCGTCGAAGGACTCGAGATCGACGGGTTCAGCCGCGCGGCCATGGACAAGACCCTGGCCGAGCTCGAGGAAGAGCGCGCCGGCGTGGCGCACCTGCTGGGTTGAGCCACAGCGTTTTCGTTGGACGGAAAGCCGGACAAGTTCCGGCTTTTTTGCGTTGAACCTCATCCTGGATAGGGAGAATCACGTTGATCGTTCCGCGCTATTGGGCCGAAGCCAGACTCCAGGATCGTGCGCGAGGCAAGCAGGTCACGCTGCGCCGTTTCGGCTAGTCGGACGAAAGCCAGGAGCAGGCGCAAGCCCATGCCGAAGTACGCGTACGGAATGCGCTGGACCGCGTGTTGGCCGGCGAGAACCTGCCGCGCCGGGAACCCAAGCGAGCGTACAACGGTGCCGAGGGCCTTCCTATACGCGAGGAAGTGATCGCACGTCACGGCGAAAGCGTTATCACACGTAATTCCTACGGGGCCTTGTGTCTGAATTCTCCGAACGCGATGTTCGTCGATATCGATTTCTATGGCCCCCGCCCGGCGACTCAGCTCAAGCATTGGATCAGAACGCCGCTGTTAGTCGCTGCAGTGGTGATCGGCCTGCTGAGCGAATCTTGGATGGCGGGATTGATTTCCATCGTAGTGGCGCTGATGCTCGCTGCCCTCAGCAGCACGCTTATCTATGGCCCGGCGACCCAACTCAAGCATTCGATCAAAACGCCGCTGTTGGTCGCTGCAGTGGTGATCGGCCTGCTGAGCGGATCCTGGGTAGCCGGGTTGATTTCCGTCGTAATGGCGCTGATGGTCGCTGCCTCGACCAGTACGCTTATCGATGCCTTCCAATTCCCTAAAAAAGACGACCTTGAAGACCGGGCGAACACGGCCATCGAAGCCTTTGCGGCCAGCCATCCGGACTGGAGGCCGCGGCAGTACCGCACGCCCGGCGGTTTCAGGTTGCTGGCGATGCACCGCACCTTCGATCCTCGGGAACCCGAAGTGCAGGCCTGCTTCCAGGCGCTGCGGGCGGACCCGGTGTATGCGCTGATGTGCGTGCGCCAGCATTGCTTCCGTGCCCGCGTCAGCCCCAAACCCTGGCGCATCGGCATCTTCCGGCACATGCGCCCGCGTCCGGGGGTGTGGCCCATAAGACCGGAGCGCCTGGCCGAGCGTCGGCGATGGGTCGCCGACTACGAGCGGTTGGCGACGAACTACGCGGCCTGCAGCTATCGGCGTACCTTGGGCGGGGGCGGAGTGGATCCGGCGGTGGAGCAGATCCGCCAGCTGCACGACCGAATGGCGCAGGCGGAGCACGCGCTTCCAATGGCACGACGCCCTACGCCGCGGCCCTGGCCGAATCCAGTCGGCAGCCGACCCGGCACAGCGGGTAAAATGATGCCGCTGCGGACTGGCGCAGCCGCAAGGAGATCGCAATGTCCACGCTGCTCTCGGCCGGTGCGCGCTTTCGCGCCGCGCTCGCCCAGGAACGACCGCTGCAGGTGATCGGGGCGATCAACGCCAACCACGCGCTGCTGGCCCAGCGCGCCGGCTACCGCGCCATCTATCTGTCCGGGGGCGGCGTGGCGGCCGGCTCGCTCGGGCTGCCGGACCTGGGCATCAATACGCTCGACGACGTGCTCATCGACGTGCGCCGCATCACCGACGTGTGCGGCCTGCCCCTGCTGGTGGACATCGATACCGGTTTTGGCCCGAGCGCGTTCAACATCGCGCGCAGCGTCAAGTCGCTGATCAAGGCCGGTGCCGCGGCGTGCCATATCGAGGACCAAGTCGGCGCCAAGCGCTGCGGCCACCGGCCGGGCAAGGAGATCGTCACCGCGGCCGAAATGGCCGAGCGGGTCAAGGCCGCGGCCGATGCCAAGACCGACGCCGATTTCTTCCTCATCGCGCGCACCGACGCGATCCAGGTGGACGGCGTCGACGCGGCCGTCGAGCGCGCCATCGCCTGCGTGGAGGCGGGGGCCGACGGCATCTTCGCCGAGGCGGCCTACGACTTGCCCACCTACCGCCGCTTCGTCGATGCGGTGAAGGTGCCGGTGCTGGCCAACATCACCGAGTTCGGCAAGACCCCGCTGTTCACCGTCCAGGAACTCGGAAGCGCCGGCGTGGGCATCGTGCTGTACCCGCTGTCGGCGTTCCGCGCCATGAACAAGGCCGCCGAGGCGGTCTACGCCGCCATCCGCCGCGATGGCCACCAGCACAACGTGCTGGACCTGATGCAGACGCGCGAGGAGCTGTACGAGCGCATCGGCTACGACGAGTTCGAACAGAAGCTCGACGCGCTGTTCGCCGCCAAGAAGTGATCCGGAGCGCCCCATGACCGATGCCGTACCGTTCAAGCCCAAGAAGTCCGTCGCCCTGTCCGGCACCGCCGCGGGCAACACGGCGCTGTGCACCGTGGGCCGCAGCGGCGACGACCTGCACTACCGCGGCTACGACATCCTGGACCTGGCGCGGACCTCGGAGTTCGAGGAGATCGCCTACCTGCTGGTGCACGGCAAGCTGCCGAACGAAGCCGAGCTGCGCGGCTACAAGGCCAAGCTGAAATCGCTGCGCGGCGTGCCGGCCGCGGTCCGCGTCGCGCTGGAGCAATTGCCCGCGTCGGCGCATCCGATGGACGTGATGCGCACCGGCGTTTCCGTGCTCGGCTGCATCGCGCCGGAGAAGGACGACCACAACCATCCGGGCGCGCGCGACATCGCCGACAAGCTGATGGCCTCGCTGGGTCCGATGCTGCTGTACTGGTACCACTGGAGCCATAACGGCCAGCGCATCGAGATAGAAACTAACGACGACAGCATCGGCGGGCATTTCCTGCACCTGCTGCACGGGCACGCGCCGCGCGCGTCGTGGGTGCGGGCCATGCACGCCTCGCTGATCCTGTACGCCGAGCACGAGTTCAACGCCTCGACCTTCGCCGCGCGCGTGGTCGCAGGCACCGGCAGCGACCTGCACTCCTGCATCGCCGCCGGCGTCGGCGCGCTGCGCGGACCCAAGCACGGCGGCGCCAACGAGGTCGCGTTCGAAGTGCAGAAGCGCTACGAGTCGCCCGACGAGGCCGAGGCCGACATCAAGGCCCGGGTGGAGCGCAAGGAAGTGATCATAGGCTTCGGGCATCCGGTGTACACCACCGGCGATCCGCGCAACCAGGTGATCAAGGAGGTGGCGCGCGAGCTGTCCGACGAGGCCGGCAGCCGCAAGATGTACGACATCGCCGAGCGCCTGGAGAAGGTGATGTGGGACATCAAGAAGATGTTCCCCAACCTGGACTGGTTCAGCGCCGTCAGCTACCACATGATGGGCGTGCCGACCGCGATGTTCACCCCGCTGTTCGTGATCGCGCGCACCGCCGGGTGGAGCGCGCACGTGATCGAGCAGCGCATCGACGGCAAGATCATCCGGCCCAGCGCCAACTACACCGGTCCCGAGGACCTCAAGTTCGTTCCCTTGGGCGAACGCTGACTTCGGCCGCCCGCGTTCCGTGCATGGATCGGAGCGCGAGGATGCCGTGAGGCGGTAGCCAGAAGCGGCTACTGCCTCGCGAGTCCTTCGGCTTCCATCGCGGCCACGACCGCAGGATCGGCCCGCATGCGCTCGAAGAAGCGCCGCAGGTGGTGCAGCCCCGAGAGGTCCACTCTGGTCGCGCGTGCCCAGCGCAGGGTGACGAACAGGTAGGGGTCGGCGACCGAGCGCGCGCCGGTGAGCCAATCGCGTCCCTCCAACCGGGCGTCCACGCGCTCGAACAGCGCGCGCAGCCGGGTGCGCGCCTGCCGCTTGCTGCGCTCGATCGCGGCCTCGTCCTCCAGGTAGTGGGTCGAACCGAACAGCGGGTGGAATGCGGTGTGCAGGTCGGCGTTGAGGAACGCGATCCAGCGCGCGGTTTCGGCGCGTGCTTCCGCGCTGCCGTCGCCGGCCAGTGCCGCCTCGGGGAATCGATCGGCCAGGTAGCCGAGGATGGCCGCGTTCTGGGTCAATACCCAGCCGTTCTGCTCCAACGCGGGCACGGTGCCGGCGGGATTCAGCGCCAGGTACTCCGGCGACTTCAAAGCCGCCGCGTCCATCACCTGCAGCTCGAAATCCGCGCCGGCCCAGCGCAGCACGATGTGATCGGCCAGCGAACAGGCGCCGGGTTTGGTGTAGAGCTTCATCGGGTTCTCCAGGTGCAGCGAAAAATACAATGGATGAAGGGATCCCTGCCTGTCGGTTTTGCTCAAACCGCGCCGCTCAAAAAGCGCGAGGCTTCGGCGTTTGCATCCGGAGGAAGGGAGGTCGTCGATGATGGCGACTTGGTACGCGTCGCGCCAGCTGGGATGGTGGCGATGAGGCCCCGAGACGATCTGCTGGCGCTGGCCCGGCGGCAGGACCCAGTTCCGCTCGGCGCCCAGCGTCCACCCGGCCGTTCTAAAGGATCGCGGCCAGC
>DATHAV010000156.1:0-5910 GCA_035296505.1 Pseudoxanthomonas sp. | reverse complement strand
GCAGGCGGGGCATCTAAACATGGTCGGTCCCGAGCCGGCTGTCCTATCCGCAGCGCAGCCACGCCACCGCACCCTCGCCGGCGCGCTGGCCGCTGGCGAAGCAGGCGGTGAGCAGGTAGCCGCCGGTGGGCGCCTCCCAGTCGAGCATTTCCCCTGCGCAGAACACGCCCGGCATCGCCTTCAGCATCAGCGCGTCGTCCAGGCCCTCCAGCGCCACGCCGCCGGCGCTGCTGATGGCCTCGGCCATCGGCCGCGGACGCAGCAGGCGCAGCGGCAGTCGATGGATGGTCTGCGCCAGCACCATAGGGTCGTCCAGCTGCGCCTTCTGCAGGACTTCGTAAACCAGCGCGGCTTTCGCTCCGCTGATGCCGGCGTGGCGGCGCAGGTGGTCGCCGACGCTGCGCCGCCCGCGGGGTTTGGCCAGGTCGCGCTGCAGCCGCGACAGCTCGCGTCCCGGCGCCAGGTCGAGCCGCAGCACGGCCTCGCCCTCGCGCGCGATGATCTCGCGCAGCTCGGCGGAGATCGCGTACACCAGGCTGCCTTCGATGCCGCTGGCGCTGACCACGCATTCGCCCTGCAGCGCATGCGCGCGGCCTCGCGCATCGCGCCAGTGCGCGACCACCGGCTTGAGCGGCGCGCCCGCGTGCCGCTCCACCATATGAGGGCTCCATTCGACGTCGAAGCCGCAGTTGGACGGCCGCAGCGGCGCGACTTCGATCCCGCGCGCGGCCAGCCACGGCACCCATGCGCCATCGGAGCCGAGCTGCGGCCAGCTGCCGCCGCCCACGGCCAGCACCGTGGCGCCGTGCCTCGCAACCACGCGCCCGGCCGGCGTTTCGAACACCAGCGCGCCGGCCTCGTCCCAGCCGGTCCAGCGATGGTGCACGTGGAAGCGCACGCCGCCCTCGCGCAGCCGCCGCACCCAGCCGCGCAGCAGCGGCGCCGCCTTGAGATCGGCAGGGAACACGCGCCCCGAGCTGCCGACGAAGGTCTCGACGCCCAAGCCGTGCGCCCAGCGCCGCAGCGCATCGGCGCCGAAGTCCTGCAGCCAGCGGCCGACCTCGCGATGGCGCTCGCGATAGCGCCGGGAAAAGGCTTCCGGTGGATCGGAATGGGTCAGGTTGAGGCCGCCCTTTCCGGCGATCAGGAACTTGCGCCCCACCGACCCCTTGGCCTCGTACACATCCACGTCCAAACCCGCGGCGCGCGTGCGTTCGGCGGCCATCAGCCCGGCGGGGCCGCCGCCGATCACGGCGACGCCGCGCTGCCGGGAGGTCTGGTTCACGGGCTGCATTATGCCGGTGCGCTCGCGTTGCCCTGCGGCCCGAGCGCGGCGGCGAATGAAGTATCTTCACCCGCTGCCACCTTATAGCCGAGCGCCCCGATGCCTGCACTGCGTACCGCCCTGATCGCGTTCTGCCTGCTGCTGTCCGCGCTGCCCGCCACGGCGCGGACGCCGGAGCCCGCGCAGGCGTCCGCGGCGCCCATGGTTGCGCCACTCCCGGCGCAGCTGCAGGACTTCGATGGCTACGTCGAGGCGGTCCGCACGCGGTTCGAGGTGCCCGGCGTGGCGGTGGCGATCGTCAAGGACGGCCAGGTGGTGCTCGAGCGCGGCTACGGCGTGCGCGAGATGGGCCGGCCCGAGCCGGTGGAGGCGGACACCCTGTTCGCGATCGCCTCCAACAGCAAGGCCTTCACCGCCGCGTCGCTGTCGATGCTGGCCGACGATGGCAAGCTGGCGCTCGAGGACCGCGTGATCGACCACCTGCCGTGGTTCCGCATGTCCGACCCGTACGTCACCTTCGAAATGCGCATCCGCGACCTGCTCGCCCACCGCAGCGGGCTGGGCCTGGGCGCCGGCGACCTGCTGTACTGGCCCACCACCGACTACAGCAACGAGGAGGTCGCGCGGCGCCTGCGAGACGTGCCGCTCAGCGGCGGCTTCCGCGAGCGATACGCTTACGACAACATCCTGTTCGGCGTCGCCCAGCTGGTGATCGAAGAGGCCGCCGGCCAGCCGTACCGCGATTTCCTGCGGCAGCGCATCTTCGATCCGCTGGGCATGGACCAGACCCGCTACAACAGCGACTTCCTGCGGCCGGGCGACAAGGTCGCCAGCAGCCACGCCAAGGCCGGCTTCACCCGCCTGGAGCCCGCCCCGCGCATGACCTGGTCCAACGTCGCCGGCGCCGGCGGCTTGTATTCCAGCGCCCACGACATGGCCAAGTGGATGCGCGTACAGCTGGCCGGCGGCGTCATCGACGCTGGGGGCGATACGGGCGAAACAGGCGATCTGGCGCCGCGCCGGCTTTTCAGCGAGAAGCGGCAGCGGGCGATGTGGACCATGCTGACGCCGATTCCCGTGCCGGAGCCTTCGGTGCCGGCGCTGGCCGCGGCGCGACCCAACTTCCTCGGCTACGGCGAAGGCTGGAGCCTGTCCGACTACCGCGGCCGCAAGCTGGTCTGGCACACCGGCGGCTGGCCTGGGATGGTCTCGCGCGTGACCCTGGTGCCCGAGCATCGGCTGGGCATCGTGGTGCTGACCAACCAGGAGGTCGGCGCCGCCTTCAACGCCATCACCATGCGCGCGCTCGACGCCTTTCTGGAGGCGCCGCGCACCGACTGGCTGGCGGCGTACGCCGCCGCGGTGGCCAAGGCGCAGGGCGGGGCGGACGAGAGCTGGCGCAAGCACCTGGCCGCGCGCGACGCGCGCTCCACGCCTTCGCTGCCGCTGCAGGCCTATGCGGGCGTCTACAGGGACCCCTGGTACGGCGACGTCGCCATCGCGCGCGAGCAGGGCAAGCTGATCCTGCGCTTCACCCGCACGCCGCAGCTGGTGGGCGAACTCGCCCACTGGCAGCACGACAGCTTCATCGTGCGCTGGAACGAGCGCTGGCTCAACGCCGACGCCTTCGTCAACTTCGCCCTGGACCAGGACGGCGGGATCCGCGAAGTGCGCATGCAGGCGGTGTCGCCGCTGACCGACTTCAGCTTCGATTTCCACGACCTGCGGCTGAAACCGGTGCGGGAGTAGGGCGAAGCCCGCCGGGTTAGCCGATTGGCGCGCGAGTCAGCGCGGTTTTACCGCCAGCAGCTCCACTTCGAACACCAGCGAGGCGCCGGGCGGAATCACGCCACCGGCGCCCTCGCTGCCGTAGCCGTAGTCCGACGGAATCAGCAGCAGGCGCCTGCCGCCGACCTTCATCCCGGCCACGCCGTCGTCCCAGCCGCGGATCACCCGGCCGGCGCCCAGCAGGAAGGTGAACGGTTCGCCGCGGTCTACCGAGCTGTCGAACTTCCGCCCGCGCTGCTCCGGCGCGTTCTCGTCGTACAGCCAGCCGGTGTAGTGCACGGTGACGTCGGAACCCGAGGTCGCGGTCTTGCCGCTGCCCTGCACCTGGTCGATGCGCTGGAGTTCGGCGACGCTCCCGCTCGGCGGCGGATCCGTCGGCGCGCACGCGGCGATGGCGGCGAGGACGAGCGACAGCAGCAGTTTGCGCATGGGAATTTCCGGGAATGAAGGATCGGTGGCGGGCGTGTGTGTGAATGATCGAAGAGCGACCGGCACAGTCGTACGGGAATGAAAGCCGGCACGCGCATGGGTCTTGCGCGCCGCGCGCTATCATGGCCCATGTCCAAACTGCTGCTCAACCTGCGCAACGTGCCGGACGACGAAGCCGACGAGGTCCGCGAGTGGCTGGCGCGCGAAAACATCGCCTTCTACGAAACGACTCCCAGCCCCTGGGGCATCTCCGCCGGCGGTATCTGGATCAGCGACGATGCCCAGATCGCGCGCGCCAAGGCGCTGATGGCCGACTACCAGGCCGGGCGCCGCGAGCGAGCGCACGCGGCCCAGGCCGCCGCGCGCGCCGACGGCAGCGCCGAGACCTTCGGCGGCCTGCTGCGACAGCGGCCCGGCTATGCGCTCTCGACGCTGGCGGCGATCGTGGCGATCATCGCCCTGACCCTGGCGCTGCCGTACCTGTTCCTGCGCTGAGCCAGCCTTGGTAAAGTAGCCAGGACGTTCGTCGTTATCCGGTGCAAGGTTGCCGCGATTCCGCGGACGCCTACAGGATGGCTGCGCGGGCTGTGCGGCATGCGTCGTCGAGTCGGGCCGGACAGGCTCGGACCGCCGTGTCGAGCCACCGCGCTTTCATATTCGACCGGTTGATATTCCGAACGGGTAACTATTTCAGCCCGAAGGTCGAATGTGATTCCACCGTGCCGCTTTACAATGCCGCATGGTCGTCAATGCCGCCGCCTACCACTTTGTCGATGTCGCCGATCCCGACGCGCTGGCCCTTGTTCTGCGCGAGCGTGCCGAGGCGGGCGAACTGCGCGGCATCGTGCTGGTGGCCGGGGAGGGCATCAACCTGTTCCTCGCCGGAAGCGAAGCGGCGGTTTCTGATTTCTTCGGCCTGCTGAGGCTCGATACGCGCTTTTCCGGCATCCGCGTAAAGCTCAGCCGCAGCGAGGCGGTGCCGTTCCGGCGACTGAAGGTCAAGGTCAAGCCGGAGATCATCAGCTTCCGGCGCGAGCGCGCCTCGCCGCTGCCGGCGCGGGCACCGGCCGTTGCGCCCGCTACCGTGGCGCGCTGGCTCGAGCAGGGCTGCGATGACGCCGGCCGCCGGGTGGCGATGCTGGACACCCGCAGCCGCGAGGAGGTCGGCTACGGCAGCTTCGCCAACGCGCTGACCCTGCCGATCGACAATTTCACCGAACTGCCCGAGGCCCTGGCCCCGCATCGCGAGTCGCTGGCCGACGCCACCGTGGTCAGTTTCTGCACCGGCGGCATCCGCTGCGAGAAGGCCGCCTTGTGGATGCGCGACAGCGGCATGGACAACGTGCTGCAGCTGGACGGCGGCATCCTGGGCTACTTCGAGGAAGTCGGCAGCTTCGGCTACCAAGGCCGCTGCTTCGTGTTCGACGAACGCGTTGCGCTGGATCCGGCGCTGGCGCCGCTGGTAGATGGCTGACGAGTTCCCATTCGCCATGATCGTTAGGTCACTGCAATCACACGTGAAAGGCGAGTGGCGACTTCCATACGCCGACATGGCAGCGGTACTTCCGGGAGAAAGAGCAGAAGATTGCCGAGACCGCCGATTGCGCGAGGCATCAGCCAAGAGAAATGCTGGCGACGCCCCTGCGGGGAAGCAGGCGAGCCGCTGAATTCGCACCCAGCAGCTCATGGGCAAGGCACTACGTGGGCGAGGCTACTATGATCTGCAGACAGAGCCGTTGTTCGCGAATTCGAGCCGCTGATCCCCGGGTTGCGGCGGCTGCTTAGCGGAGTATCCTTGCCGAAAAGCCCGCAAGGAATGCCATGACGATGACGCGCTTGGACGACCCTTTCCGCCGTTGCATCACCCCACTGCTTTTGTCTGCCGCTGCCGGGACTTTCACCGGCTGCGCCCATTCGACCCCGACACCCGATTCAACCCCGGCGAAGGAGGCCACAGCCATGACCGCGCCAGAATCCGACCCTGCGACTGGCAATCCGATCCTCACCGCCGAAGAAATCGGCAAGCGGTTCCTGAAGCTGGTGGAGGGACTGACGACATTGGAAGACCTGAGCCTCAAACGCGCAGAGGAAGCCACCGGGCTTTCGCTGCTGCAGGTCAGCGGGAAAAACCACTATGGATATGGCCAGAAGCTGACGGACGGGTGGTTCTACTCGTTCTGGTTCTATCCCGAGGAGCACGGGCACCGGCAAGGGATCAATCTGGAATTCGGACACGGAGAAGATCGCTTTTCGAACATGGTAGCGGTTTGCGCCCTGGACTTCGACCACTACCACAGCGCACTGAAAGCAATGGGCTACCGAGATGTGCCGGTCTACGGCGAAATCGGACAGCTCGAAAGTTGGCGTTACTACAAGGGCGACATCACGCTTTTTATTATTCCGCAGAA
>DATHAV010000155.1:0-5513 GCA_035296505.1 Pseudoxanthomonas sp. | reverse complement strand
CCGCCGGCCAGGAAGAACACCGGATCGGCGGTGCCGGCGGCATCGCGCGCGGCCGGCAGCCACGCCACGTTCAATGCGATCTTGCGCCCCTGCGGCGCCTGCGGGTTTTCGGGTACCTCCAGCCGCGCGCACTGCGCTTCGACATTGCCGCCGCCGGTCGTCCCGTCCAGCGTGCACGGCGAGAACCCCAGCGCTCCATAGCGTCGGGTGGCCGAGTCGGTGTCCGCGGCGGTGCCGGGATCGCCGCAGCCGCCCAGCAGCATCAGCGCCGCGAGCGCGGTCAGCGGAAAACGGGTCTTGCGCATGGTGTGGGCGTCCTCTGGTGGGTGCGGCTTGGGTGACATGACGAAGCGGCGCGGCCGATGTGACCGGGCAGGCGCGACAGTCGTCCGGGCATCGATGCCGTGCGTACCGCCGGCCCTCACGGCGCGGCATCCACGGCTGCCGGAGGCGCGGCTGCCAGCATGTTCCGCAGCATCGTGGCCTGGTCGGCGCCCAGGCGCGCGAATCCGGCGTCCATGGCTTTATCCTGTTTGCGCACTGCGGCTTCCAAAGCGCGGGTCGCGGCCGGCACATCGCCTTCGAGCGCGGCGATCGCCGCCTCGGCTAAGTGCCGCCTCGCCGCATCGACGATGCCGCCATGCGCCTGCCGCCTCCACTCTTGCGCCTGCGCCAGTCGCCGCCGGTACAGGGCTTCGAACAGCGCCAGCTCGAGCGCGATTCCCTGGCGAAACCCAGTTGGATACTCGGGCAGCGCCTCGGCCATGCGCTGCAGCCACGCGCCCGCGGCTTCCACTTCCCCGCGATCCAGCGCCTGCGCATAGCTGTACATCCACACGCCCATGTCGGACAGGATTTCGCTGCCGTCGGCCCGCCGCTGGGCCAGGCGCAGCGTTTCCCCATCGAGCTCGCGCGGGCGCGTCCCGGCCATGCTCATGCCCATCAGCGCCATGACGCGCGCGCGCTTCTCGATTCCGGCGCCACCGCGGCGGTAGAGCAGCCACTGCATGCCGTCGCTCATGAGGCCGCCGGCCCGGAACGGCAGCGCCGTCATCACGAAGATGGCTGTGGAGAATACGCCGACGAGCAGGGCGTAGGCGGCAAGGCGGCCGTCGGCCACCGTCCCCAGGGCGAGCCCGGCGGCGGCCAGCAGCAGGCTGGCCAGCGGTCCGCCCAGCACCACCGGCACCATCTGTGCCGCCAGCGGACGGCGGGGATCGGGCATGGTCGCCGCCACGCCGCCCAAGGCGCCCAGGTTGAAGCACCACCGGAAATGCACGCGTTGCCCGCTGGCGAACCAGCCGAACGGACCGACCACGTACAGCAGGAAGCGCATGCCGCGGCTCATGCCACCGGCCAGATGCCCGGCCTCGTGCACCGCGATCGCCAACAGCGCGATCACCGGCAGCATCACCAGGTCCCAGCCCGACAGCGCGTCCAGTGCCGCGGACACCGGCTCCGGGGCGACGCCGCGCGCCAGCAAAAACCCGGAAGCAGCGCCCAGCGCGCCGATGCCGGCCCCGCCCAACAGCGCCCACCACGTGGATTTTCTCTTGCCCATGTCCATCCCTCGACTGAAGGGTCGAAAGGTAGAGCGCATGCCGCGAGGGTGCAACGCAACTGACGGCAGGGAGGAGGAAGAACATGTCTCCCCACGCTACGTCGATAGTCATAGAATTTTAATTCACATCAAAAGCATTCTAAAAGAGTTATTCCTACAACTGAGTTCCAGGAAAGGTAAAGCTATATTGAAGCTGTGCAATAATACGCGCGCGGATGGTCTGCAAAAGCATTGGCTGAGTAAAAAAGATGACGAAAGAAAGGCCATGAACCACTAACGCTAGTCAAGCCTTGCACGGGTTTTTCAACCTGCAAGGCTGCCGCAACTTAAAAACACAGAGACTGTCATCGTTATGCAGCGGGCATTGAACAATGAGCCTACAAGCGTATTTAGATCGAATCGGCTATGAAAGAAAACAGGAGGTAAGCCTGGCGGTTCTCCGAAGTCTTCATGCACGGCATGTTTTCAGTGTGCCTTTCGAGAACCTGGATATTCACTACGACAAATAGATCACTTTAGAAATTGATAGTACCTATAGTAAAGTCGTAGAAAAGAAGCGAGGAGGCTTCTGCTACGAGTTAAACTTATTGTTCCACTGTTTGCTGAGGGAGCTTGGCTTTGAGAGCAAAATCATAGAAGCCCGTATTTACGATGGCGAGGGAGTACGAGGGCCACCTTTTGATCATATGTGCTTACTGGCGGAACTAGATCAACCATGGTTAGCAGATGTGGGTTTTGGCGACCTGTTTCTCCAGCCGATTGCCCTGCAAGCGGATACCATACAAACCGATGGGCGCAATTACTTCAAGATCGAGAAAAATTGAGGGTGAAGAGTATGTATCGCTCATGTCTTCCTGTAAATCGGATTTTAGACGCAAGTACGCCTTTACTACTCAAGCTCGGACTGTCTCAGTCTTTGCCTCCCTCTGCCAGGATAAACAAACCCACCCAGACTCTTATTTTGTCAAAAACAAGGTCTGTACCAGACCAACACGCACGGGAAGAATCACATTGTTCAACCAGAAGCTAATTCATAAAGCGGAGCACCAGAAGCTGGAATATCTTATTGAAGATGAGGAGCAGTTTAAACAGATATTGAGAAAACATTTCGACCTGTTAATCGAATAACGCGCTAACCTCCGGCCATCAAGGCAACAAGACGCCTTGGCGCATTTCCAGCTCGGCAGGCCACGGCTGCGCGTGAGCTTGGCGCCATAGCTCACTGCGGGGGCGCCGCCAGCTCCCGGGCGCTGAGGTAGCCGTCGCCGTCGGCATCCTGCTTGCCGAAGGTCAGCGCCAGGCGCCGGCGATGCTCCTCGCGGGTGATCGGCTTGCCTTTGCCGCCGGGCAGTTCGGCGAGGTCCAGCACGCCGTCGGCGTTGAGATCCCGTGACTCGAAGGCGTAGCTCATCCACGCCTGGAACTCAAAAAGGCCGACGCGACCGTCGCCGTCGGCGTCCATGCGCTGCAGGTATTCGACGCTGGCGGTGACCTGCGCAGCGGCCAGCGCCGGGAACAGCGCCAGCGCGAGCGCGGTGGGGAGGCAGCGTCGTAGTTGGCCGCGCATCACTGCGCCGCCAGCGCGTAGCCCTTAAGGCGCATCGAGTACTCCTGCAGCGCGCGGATGCCGCTGGCTTCGGCCTCCTGGCACCAGGCCTGCAGCTGCCTCAGGCGTTCGGACGCGTCGTGGCTGCGCGCCTCCAGCAGCGCCGCCAGTCGCGCGCGGTGCTCGACCAGCGCGCGGATGCGCGGCCGCTGCGACACCCACCGCTGCAGCTGCGCGCGCGCATCGGGCTGCAGCCAGCGGCCGTCGTCGACCAGGCCGTCGCGCAGCCTGCGCGGCAGCAGCGCGCGCAGGCGTGCGCCCGCGGCCGCGGCTTCCTCCTTGAGCGCAGGCTTGAGCACGTTGCGCTGGTAGTCCGTCATGGCCAGGAACCGGTGCGAGAGCAGCGCCTTGAGGGTGTCGCCATCGGGCACCGCGATGTTCGGGCGGAGGTCCAGCGTCGGCGCGACCCGGAGCACCCTGGCCAGCCCGAGCTTTTCCAGGCCCTTGATCACCGCCCAGCCGATGTCGAACTCCCAGCGGCGCATCGAGAAGCGCGCCGAACTCGGGAACGCATGGTGGTTGTTGTGCAGTTCCTCGCCCCCGATCCACACGCCCCACGGGGTGAGGTTGGTCGAGGTATCGGCCGACGCGAAGTTGCGGTAGCCCCACCAGTGGCCCAGGCCGTTGACCACCCCTGCGGCCCAGAAGGGGATCCAGGCCATCTGGATCGCCCACAGCGCCACGCCCGCCATTCCGAACAGGGCGAACAGCACCAACAGGAGAAGGGTCGGCCCGGCCGTGGGGTGCGCGGTGTAGAGGCGGCGCTCGATCCAGTCGTCGGGGGCGCCCTTGCCGTACTGCTCGATGTCCTCGCGCTGCCAGCGCGCCTGCCGGTACAGCTCGACCCCGCGCCAGAACACGTTGCCGATGCCCTTGAACCGGGGACTGTGCGGGTCCTCCTCGGTCTCGACCTTGGCGTGGTGCTTGCGGTGGATGGCGACCCACTCGCGCGTGATCATCGAGGTGGTGAGCCAGGTCCAGAAGCGGAACACATGGCTGATCGCCGGATGGAAGTCGACCCCACGATGGGCCTGGCTGCGGTGCAGGTACAGCGTCACCGAGAAGATGGTCAACTGAGTGGCGGCCAGCAGGTACAGGGCGAGCGTCCCGAGACCCGATTGCAGCAGGCCGTGGGCAAGGAAATCGAGGAACGAATCTGGCATGGGAGGCGAGGACGGTACCGGAGGATCCAATGTTCGCGCGCATGCATGACGAACGCCACCGGCTCCGTCGGCGATGTTCAGGTTCCCGGCGTGCGGGTTGGCGCGCAGCCATGCGCGGCGTCAGCCGGGCCGGGCGTCGGCCGCCTGCGGACGGCGGCGGAAGCGCCGCATCAGCCACTGTTCGACGTCGTCCACCAGCGTATAGGCGGCCGGCACCACCACCAGGCTGAGCACGGTGGAGGTGATCAGTCCCCCGATCACCGCGATCGCCATCGGCGCGCGGAAACTGGAGTCGGCGGCGAATCCCAGTGCGATCGGCAGCATCCCTGCGCCCATCGCCAGCGTGGTCATCAACACCGGGCGTGCGCGTTTGTGGCAGGCGTCCAGCAGCGCTTCGTGCCGCGGCATGCCGTGGTCGCGCTGCGCGATCACAGCGTAGTCGACCAGCAGGATCGAGTTCTTCACCGCGATGCCGATCAACAGGATCAGCCCGATCAGCACCGGCAGCGAGATGTCGGTGCCGGTCAGCAGCAGCGCGCCGAACGCGCCGGCCGAGGCCAGCGGCACCGCGACCAGGATGGTGAGCGGCTGGCTGGCGTGGTTGAACAGCAGCAGCAGCACGGCGTAGACGCAGAAGATGCCGGTCACCATCGCCATCGCGAACCCCAGGAACATCTCGGCGAAGACCTCGCTGTCGCCGGCCGGCTGCGGGACCACGCCCGGCGGAAGCTCCTGCAGGGCCTGCAGCGCGTTGATCTCGGCGTCCACCTCGCCCAGTGGGCGTCCGTTGAGATCCACGGTGATGGTCACGTTGCGGCGGCGGTCGAACCGATCGATCTGCGACGGGCCGCTGGCGGTGACGATGTCGGCCACGGCCGAAAGCGGCACGGCGCCGCCGCTGGCGGTCGGCACGCGCAGCTGCGCCAACAGCTGGGGATCGGACAGCGCGGTTTGGGCCAGCTGCACCCGGATCGGCACCTGGCGTTCGGGCAGGTTGAGCTTGGCCAGGAACTGCTCGTAGTCGCCGCGCGTGGCCACGCGCGCGGCCTCGGCGATGGTCGCGGTGGACACGCCCAGGTCGGCGGCGCGCGCCGGATCCGGCCGCACGATCACCTCCGGCCGCACCAGCGCCGAACTCGAGCTCACCGTGCCCAGGCCCGGCAGCTGCCGGACCGCGCGCTCG
>DATHAV010000154.1:0-2765 GCA_035296505.1 Pseudoxanthomonas sp. | reverse complement strand
GTGCCTGACTGGGGCCAGGCGCGCATCGCCGGCATGGTCGAAGGGCGTCCGGATTGGACGATGTCGCGGCAGCGCTACTGGGGCGTGCCGATCGCGCTGTTCATCGATTCGCAGACGCGCGAGCCGCACCCGGACAGCCCGGCGCTGATGCGCGCGGTCGCCGAACGGGTGGAGCAGGGCGGGGTGGACGCGTGGTTCGACCTGGACAAGACCGATTTGCTCGGGGCCGAAGCCGACCGCTACGAAAAGGTCACCGATATCCTAGACGTGTGGTTCGATTCGGGCGTGACCCACGAATGCGTGCTGGCGCAGCGCGACGAGGACGGCCTGCACAAGCCCGCCGACCTGTATCTCGAAGGCTCCGACCAGCACCGCGGCTGGTTCCAGAGCTCGCTGCTCACCGGCGTGGCGATGGACGGCGTGGCGCCGTACCGGCAGGTGCTCACGCACGGGTTCGCGGTCGACCAGAACGGCCGCAAGATGTCCAAGTCGCTGGGCAACGTGATCGCGCCGCAGAAGGTCATGGACGCCATGGGGGCCGACGTGCTGCGCCTGTGGGTGGCGTCCACCGACTACCGCAACGAGATGTCGGTCAGCGACGAGATCCTCAAGCGCAGCGGCGACGCTTACCGGCGCATCCGCAACACCGCGCGCTTCCTGCTCGGCAACCTGCATGGCTTCGATCCGGCGCTGCACCTGCGCACGCTGGACGACATGGTGGCGCTGGACCGCTGGATCGTGCATCGCGCCGACGCCCTGCAGGCGCGGATCGTGGCCGCCTATGCGCGTTACGACTTCGCCGACATCGTCCAGGCCCTGTCCAACTTCTGCAGCGTCGAGTTGGGCTCGCTGTACCTGGACGTGACCAAGGACCGGCTGTACACGATGCCGGAGGATTCGCGCGGCCGGCGCTCGGCGCAGAGCGCGATGTACCGCATCGCCGAGGCGTTCGCGCGCTGGATCGGGCCGATCCTCAGCTTCACCGCCGACGAGATCTGGGGCTTCCTGCCCGGCGAGCGCGTGGACAACGTGCTCTTCGCCACCTGGTACGACGGCCTGGCGCCGCTGCCGCAGGGCGCACCGCTGTCGGCGGCCGATTTCGACGAGCTGCTGGCCCTGCGCGAGCAGATCGCCAAGGTGCTGGAGCCGCTGCGCGCGAGCGGCGCCATCGGCGCGGCGCTGGAGGCGGAGATCACGATCTCGGCCGATGCAGGAAGGATCGCCCGTTGGCAGCCGCTGGCCGGCGAGCTGCGCTTCCTGTTCATCAGCGGCGACGTGAGCCTGGCATCTGGCGAGGTCGACGAGCCGTCCATCGTTGCCGAACCCAGCGGCAAGCCGAAGTGCGGGCGCTGCTGGCACCTGCGGGCCGACGTCGGCGCCGATCCGCGCCATCCCGGACTCTGCGGCCGATGCGTCGGCAACGTCGAAGGGCCGGGCGAACATAGGGAGTGGTTCTGATGCAGCGTCCCGTCCGCAATGCGCTGCCGTGGCTGCTGCTTTCGGTGCTGGTCATCGCCCTCGACCAGTGGAGCAAGGCCTGGGTGCTGAGCAGCCTGCCCGAGTACACCGCCATCCCGGTGATCGAGGGCTTCTGGAACTGGTTCCGCACCTACAACACCGGCGCGGCGTTCAGTTTCCTCAGCGACGCCGGCGGCTGGCAGATCTGGTTCTTCACCTTCTTGGCGATCACGATCAGCGGACTGCTGGGATTCTGGCTGTCCCGGACCGAGCGCGGCGACTGGCGCCAGGCGGTGCCGTATGCGCTGGTCATCGGCGGGGCCCTGGGCAACGTCATCGACCGCCTGCTGCACGGGCATGTCATCGATTTCATCCAGTGGCATTGGCGGGACTATTACTGGCCGGCCTTCAACCTGGCCGATTCGGCGATCGTCGGCGGCGCGATCGGCATCGCGCTGTTCGGGCTGTGGGAGGGAAAGCGCGCCCGAAAAGCAGGATAATCGGCGCATGGACGTCCTGCTCGCCAATCCCCGAGGCTTCTGCGCCGGCGTCGACCGCGCCATCGAGATCGTCAAACGGGCGATAGAGACGCTCGGCGCCCCGATCTACGTGCGCCACGAAGTGGTGCACAACCGCTTCGTGGTCGAAGACCTGCGCCGCCGCGGCGCGGTCTTCGTCGAGGAGCTGGACGAGGTGCCCGACCACGCCACCGTGATCTTCAGCGCGCACGGCGTGTCGCAGGCGGTGCGCGCCGAGGCGTCCAGCCGTGGCCTGAAGGTGTTCGACGCCACGTGCCCGCTGGTGACCAAGGTGCACTTCGAGGTCGCGCGCCACTGCCGCGCCGGCCGCGACGTGGTCCTGATCGGCCACGCGGGACACCCGGAAGTCGAAGGCACCATGGGCCAGTGGAACGCCGAGTGCGGTGCGGGTCGCATCTATCTGGTGGAGGACATCGGCGATGTCGCCGCGCTGCAGGTCGCGCAGCCGGAGAACTTCGCCTACACCACGCAGACCACGCTGTCGGTCGACGACACCCAGGGCATCATCCACGCCCTGAAGGCGCGTTTCCCGCAGATCCAGGGTCCGCGCCACGACGACATCTGCTACGCCACCCAGAACCGCCAGGATGCCGTGCGCGAACTGGCTCAGCGCTGCGACCTGGTGCTGGTGGTCGGCTCGCCCAACAGCTCCAACTCCAACCGCCTGCGCGAACTGGCCGAGCGCGACGGCGTGGAGGCCTACCTGATCGACGGCGCCGACGAGATCAACCCGTCCTGGATCCACGGCAAGCGGCGGATCGGCGTCAC
>DATHAV010000153.1:0-1963 GCA_035296505.1 Pseudoxanthomonas sp. | reverse complement strand
TGCTGGACCGGCTTCGGCGCCACTACGGCCCGCTGCGCGACGCCCGGGTCATCGCCAATGGGCGCACGCCGCCGCGCCCGTCCACGGGCGCGGCGGCGGCGCGCGAGCCGCTGATCCTGTCGGCGGGCCGCGTCTGGGATGCGGCCAAAAATATCTCGACGCTCGCCGCGGTCGCGCCGCGGCTGCGGTGGCCGGTATGCGTGGCGGGCGAGCAGGACCACCCCGACGGTGGCCGCAGCCTGCTGGATCATGTGCGCCTCCTCGGGCGCCTGTCCTCGGCGGAACTGGCGGTCTGGTTTTCCCGCGCCTCCATCTATGCGCTGCCGGCGCGCTACGAACCGTTCGGGCTCTCGGTGCTCGAGGCCGCCCAGGCCGGCTGTGCACTGGTGTTGGGCGACATCGACAGCCTGCGCGAAGTGTGGGGCGATGCGGCGATCTACGTGGCGCCCCAGGATGCGCATGCACTCGAGGATGCCCTGCAGCGGCTGATCGCGCAGCCCGCGCTGCTTCGACGCCAGGGCCGCCTCGCGGCCGCACGCGCGCAGCGCTACGGCGCGCATGCCATGGTCGATGGCTATCGGTGTCTTTATGCCGAACTCGTGCAGCGCCGGCAGTCGGTTTCCTTGCCGCGCGTTCCCGCCAGCGCGATGCCGGGAGTGCGCGCATGAAGTTCGTGATGTTCTATCACTCGCTGGTCTCGGACTGGAACCACGGCAACGCGCATTTCCTGCGCGGCATCGTCAGCGAATTGCTGGAGCGCGGCCATCGGGTCGAAGTGTACGAACCGGAGGACGGCTGGAGCCGCGCGCAGCTGGTCGCCGAGCACGGCAGCGCGCCGCTCGAGGAATTCTCGCGGGCGTTCCCGCACCTGCGCAGCCGTACCTATGCGCTGGACACGATCGATCTCGAAGCGAGTATCGAGGGTGCCGACGTGGTGCTGGTGCACGAATGGAACGAGCCAGCGCTGGTGGCGGCGCTCGGACGCCTGGCGTCGCCCCGGCGCAGGCTGCTGTTCCACGATACCCACCACCGTTCGGCCACCGCGCCCCAGGACATGGCGCGCTACGACCTGCGGGGGTACGACGGCGTTCTGGCCTTCGGCGAAACCGTGCGTCAGCAATACCTCAGGCATCAATGGTGCGAGCGCGTCTGGACGTGGCACGAGGCCGCCGATACGCGCGTGTTCTGTCCGCTCCAGGGCGAGCCGTCGGAAGGCGATCTGGTCTGGGTCGGCAACTGGGGCGACGATGAGCGCACGCGCGAGCTGCAGGAGTTCCTGATCGATCCGGTGCGCGAGCTGGGTCTATCGGCGCGCATCCACGGCGTGCGCTATCCCGACACCGCGCTGGCCGAACTCGCGCGCGCGGGCATCGACTACCGTGGCTGGCTGCCCAACCACCGCGCGCCGCAGGTGTTCGCGCGTTTTCGCGCCACCGTGCACGTGCCGCGCGGGCCGTACGTGCAGGCGCTGCCGGGCATTCCCACCATCCGCGTGTTCGAGGCGCTGGCCTGCGGTATTCCGCTGGTATCGGCCCCGTGGGAAGACAGCGAGGCACTGTTCCAGGCCGGCCGCGATTTTCTCGTCGCCCGCGACGGCCAGCAGATGCGGCGCCACCTGTACGACCTGATCCACGACCGCGAGTACGCCTCGGCCATCGCCGCGCACGGCCTGCGCACGCTGCTCTCGCGCCACACCTGCGCGCAGCGCGTCGACGAGTTGCTGTCGATCCTCGAAGACCTATCCGTTCCGGCCCAACGTCCACTGCGGAGCATCGCCCATGTCTGAATCGCTCAACATCGCCTTCTTCGGCTCCAGCCTGGTGTCCTCGTACTGGAACGGCGCGGCCACCTACTACCGCGGCATCCTGCGCGCCCTGCACGGGCGCGGCCACCGGATCACGTTCTACGAGCCCGACGCCTTCGAGCGGCAGCAGCACCGCGACATCCCCGACCCGGACTGGGC
>DATHAV010000152.1:0-1629 GCA_035296505.1 Pseudoxanthomonas sp. | reverse complement strand
GTAGAAGTACACGCGCACCTGCAGGATGCGGCCGTCCTCGAAGTTCAGATCGCCGCTCCAGCGCCCGTGGCGGCGCGCCAGCAGGCGCGATTCCGGCGGCAGGAGTTCGATCAGGTCGGCCAGCGGGTCGGCGGACTCCGGGACCAGCACCAGCGCGGCGGCATTGGCGTACAGCGGTTGGCTCAGCCCCCGGCACAGCAGCACGCCCTCCTCCATCATGTCGACGAGCACCCGAAGGTCGGAGAATCCCAAAGTGGCGTTGTCCGAGTCGAAGACGCTGGGAACGCTGGGAACGCGGGTGACGTTCAAAAAGAGGCCTGCCGATGACCGGAGCGGTGCAGTATCTGTACGGGTCAATGCGGCGACAAGCAGGAAGACCGGCGAGGATGCAGCAGTGTGACTTGGGCCGCCAATGCGACGTGCGCGGCGGCATCTGCCGAAGCGGAAGCAGAGTTACCCGACCCCCAAGGCGCGACTGGCGTTGAGCGCGCTGGTCTGACCGCGTACGTCGTAGGCGCCGGTGCTTTCGCTGCGGCCCAGGTAACGCAGGGTCCAGTTGACTTCGCGGCGGCGGCGCGCCAGCAGTGCGCCGTTGGCGTGGTTGGCTTCGGCCAGTTCGGCCAGGCGCGGGGCGAGGCGCTCGACGTCTCCGCCCTCGACCACCTGCTCCACGCGACGCAGCGCGTCCAGCTTTTCGTGCGTCGACCGGAGCAGCGCCTCGACGTCGTGGTCGAGGAGCGCCCGGCGCTCTTCGGCCAGGGCCGCGGCCAGGCTGTCCAGCGAATGGTCGACGGACGCGTTCATCCGCGCAGCTGGCGTTCCAGGTCGAGCATGCGGTCGGCGATGGCTTCGGCGTCGACCTTGTAGGTGCCGGCCTCCAGCGCGTCGCGCACCGACTGCACGCGTGCGCTGTCGATGGCCGGGGCCGAGGACAGCTCGCGCTGCATGGTCTGCAGGTTGGTGGCCTCGCCGGTCAGGCGCAGGCTGTCGCCGCCGGCGCTGGCCTGGACCGGGCTGGACCGGTCGGCGCCCGAGGAGGCGACGCGTCCGGTGACCACGGTGGCGCCACGGACGGCGGCGGGCATCTGGCCTTCGATTTTCTGGCTCATGGGAGAATCCTGTAGCGGGTTCGCAAGGGTTATCGGCGGCGGCGGCGGAAACTTTAGTGGCATCGGGCATCGTTGCGTGATGCCGCCGAAGTCGTGGAATCTTCCATGCACAGCAGCTATCGGCTGCTCCGGATCCAACTTTAGGCAATCGCGCGAATCGGCGTCACTGGTTTATCCAGATGTCGCCGCCCGGGCCGACCGTGCCCTGGACCACGCGCCGCGAGGACAGGTTTTCGACCGACACGCGCTCGTTCTCCCCCGCGTTGCCGAGCGCCTTGCCGGCCATCCGCACCTCGACCCCACCGCGGCGCGAGACCAGCGCCACGCTGTCGCCACGGTGCACCAGGCGCGGCGACAGCAGGTCGGTCGCCATCAGCACCGTGCCCGCGGCCAGCGTGCGCCGCGCCACCTGGCCCACCGCGCGCTGCGGATCGGACACCGGCGCGCCCACGATACGGCTGGCGTCGCGATTCTCGGCCGCCAGCACGTCGGCGGTGATCGGCTGGCCGGCGGCGATGCC
>DATHAV010000151.1:0-6175 GCA_035296505.1 Pseudoxanthomonas sp. | reverse complement strand
GATCGGCGGGAACGAGGTGCCGCCCACGATTTCCACCGGCACCCGCCCATCGAACATGGTGAGGTCCAGCTCCACCGCCTGCAGCGTGCGCGACAGGTTGGCCACGCACAGCAGCAGCTCGCCCTCCAGTTCGCGCAGGTAGGCGAGGATCTTGCGGTTCCGCGGATACAGGAAGGTCAGCGAACCGCGGCCGAACGCGTGGTAGCGATTGCGCACCTCCAGCATGCGCCGGGTCCAGTTGAGCAGCGAATGCAGGTCGCGCTGCTGCGCTTCCACGTTCACCGTCTGGAACCCGTACAGCGGGTCCATCAGCGGCGGCAGCACCAGGCGCGCGGGATCGGCGCGCGAGAAGCCGCCGTTGCGGTCGATGGACCACTGCATCGGAGTGCGCACGCCGTCGCGGTCGCCCAGGTGGATGTTGTCGCCCATGCCGATCTCGTCGCCGTAGTACAGCACCGGCGTGCCCGGCATGGTCAGCAGCAGCGAGTTCATCAGCTCGATGCGGCGGCGGTCGCGCTCCAGCAGCGGCGACAGGCGGCGGCGGATGCCCAGGTTGATGCGCGCGCGCTGGTCGGCGGCATAGGTCTGCCACAGGTAGTCGCGCTCGCTGTCGGTCACCATCTCCAGGGTGAGCTCGTCGTGGTTGCGCAGGAAGATCGCCCACTGGCAGTTGTCCGGGATGTCCGGCGTCTGCCGCAGGATGTCGCTGATGGGGAAGCGGTCCTCGCGCGCGATCGCCATGTACATGCGCGGCATCAGCGGGAAATGGAACGCCATATGGCATTCGTCGCCCTCGCCGAAGTACTGCTGGGTGTCCTCCGGCCACATGTTGGCCTCGGCCAGCAGCAGGCGGTCGGGGTAGTGCGCGTCCACCTCGGCGCGGATGCGCTTGAGGATGGCGTGGGTCTCGGGCAGGTTCTCGTTGCTGGTGCCTTCGCGTTCGATCAGGTACGGCACCGCGTCCAGGCGCAGCCCGTCCACGCCCATGTCCAGCCAGAACCGCATCACCTTCAGCACCGCGTCCAGCACCTCGGGATTGTCGAAGTTCAGGTCGGGCTGGTGCGAATAGAAACGATGCCAGAAGTACTGGCCGGCGACCGCGTCCCAGGTCCAGTTGGACTTCTCGGTGTCGCAGAAGATGATGCGGGTGCCCGCCAGCGCCTGGTCGTCGTCGGACCATACGTAGTAGTCGCGCTCGGGCGAACCCTTGGGCGCGCGGCGCGCGCGCTGGAACCACTCGTGCTGGTCGGAGGTGTGGTTGATGACGAGTTCGGTGATGATGCGCAGCCCGCGGCGGTGGGCGTGGTCGATGAAGCGGCGCACGTCGTCCATGGTCCCGTAGTCGGAGTGCACGCCGCAGTATTCGGCGATGTCGTAGCCGTCGTCGCGCCGCGGCGAGGGATAGAACGGCAGCAGCCACAGCGTGTTGACGCCCAGGCCGGCGACGTAGTCCAGCTTCTCGATCAGGCCGGCGAAGTCGCCCACGCCGTCGTCGTTGGAATCGAAGAACGACTTCACGTGCAGCTGGTAGATCACCGCGTCCTTGAACCACAGCGGATCCCGGGCCACCGGCGCGTGCGGGCCGCGCGGGTCCGCAGGCTGCCCGGGGTGGCTTTCCTTCGTGCGGGCATTCATGCCGCTTCTCCTGCGTCGAGACCGACGCGCCAGATCGCGAACGGCAGCTCGGCCGGGTCCAGCCGCAGGTGCTGCATCTTTCCGTGCCAGGTGGTGCGGGTGCCGCGCCACAGATCCTCGACCCGCAGCGATCCGTGGTCGGGCAGGCCCCACTCCCACAGCGGCATTTCGAACGCGGCTTCCTGCACGTGGTGCGGATCGAGATTGACGGCCACCAGCACCATGTCGCCACGTGCATCGCCGCGCTTGCCGAAATACAGGATGTTGTCGTTGAAGGCGCTGTAGAACTTGATGTCCAGATGCGTCTGCAGCGCCGGATGCAGGCGGCGCAGGTGGTTCAGGCGCGTGATCTCGTCGATGATGTGCCCCGGCCGCCGCCAGTCCCACGTGCGCAGCTGGTACTTCTCCGAGTCCAGATAATCCTCCTTGCCCGGCACCGGCGTGGCCTCGCACAGCTCGAAGCCGCTGTACATGCCCCACAGCCCCGACAGCGTGGTCGCCAGCGCCGCGCGGATCAGGTGCCCGGGGCGTCCGGAGGTCTGCAGGAACACCGGATTGATGTCCGGGGTGTTGACGAAGAAGTGCGGACGGAAATAGTCCTTGACCTCGGTCTGCGTCAGCTCGGTGAGGTATTCGGTCAGCCCGGCCTTGGTGTTGCGCCAGGTGAAGTAGGTGTAGGACTGCGAGAAGCCGACCTTTGCCAGCCGGTACATCAGCTTGGGGCGGGTGAACGCCTCGGACAGGAACACCACGTCCGGATGCCGCGCGCGGATGTCGCCGATCATCCACTCCCAGAACGGGAACGGCTTGGTGTGCGGGTTGTCGACGCGGAACAGGCGCACCCCCTCGTTGACCCAGAACCCGACCACGTCGCGCAGCGCCAGCCACAGGTCCGGCACGCTGCCCCTGGCGCCCTCGCCGGAACCCTTGGCGTAGAAGTCGACGTTGACGATGTCCTCGTACTTCTTCGGCGGGTTTTCGGCGTAGCGGATCGAGCCGTCCGCCCGCCAGGCGAACCAGTCAGGGTGTTCGCGCAGCCACGGATGGTCGGGCGAGCATTGGATGGCGAAGTCCAGCGCCAGCTCCAGGCCATGGTTCGCGGCGGCCGCGACCAGACGGCGGAAGTCTTCGAGCGTGCCCAATTCCGGATGGATCGCGTCGTGGCCGCCTTCCTCGGCGCCGATCGCATAAGGGCTGCCGGGCTCGCCCGGCTGCGCGGTCACCGAATTGTTGCGGCCCTTGCGGTTTTTCAGGCCGATCGGGTGGATCGGCGGCATGTACAGCACGTCGAAGCCCATGTCGCGGATCGCCGGCAGCCGCGCGATCACGTCGTCGAAAGTGCCATGGCGCTGCGGGTCTTCCGCATAGCCCGATGCCGACTGCGAGCGCGGAAACAGCTCGTACCAGCTGGAAAAGCGCGCCCCCAGGCGTTCGGCGTCGAGAGGATGCACCGTGGCGCAGCGGGTCAGGAACGGCCGCGGACCGAAGCGCGCCATGGCGACCGCCACCTCGGGTTCGAGCAGCAGCGCCGCGCGCTGCTGGAGGTCGTCGGTTTCGGACAGCCGCGCGGCCAGGGTGCGCAGTGGCGCGCAGTCGCTGGCGGCGGCGGTTTCGGATACCAGCAGGCAGACTTCGTCCACGTCCAAGGCGGTCAGCTTGCCCGCCACGCGCCGCTTTTCCAGGTCCATGCGCGCGGTCGCGAACTCGTCGCGCCACGCCTCCACCGTGAACTCATGACGCCCCAGCCGCTCGGGCATGAACTCGCCGCACCAGCGATCGTTGCCCAGGTGCCGCATCGGCGCCGACTGCCACTGGCGCTGCCCGAAGGGGCGCCAAAGCACCGCGGCGGTGACCAGGTCGTGGCCGTCGCTGAACACATCCGCCTGCACCGTGACCCGTTCGCCGACGCTGCGCTTGACCGCGAAGCGGCCGCCGTCGGCGGTCGGGGCGACGCGTTCGATGGCGATCCTCGGCAGCGACGCGCCCTTGTCCACCGACATCCGGGACTTTGGCGGGACGACGATCGGTGGACACGATGCGGCGCGGTAGACGCGCACCTCGGCCGGTTCCAGGGCCAGCCCCCGGTTCGCATCGAGGCTGCCGCCATTGGCCGGATGCAGGGCCTCGAAAGGCCCCAGCTCGGCGGCGTTGCGCGCAAGGGCGGTGGTGTCGACCGCGGCGATGTGGCGGGCGTCGGCGTTGACCAGGAGCACCCGCGCCTCCCGCGTTTGCGGCCACTGCAGCAGCCACGCCGATGCGGGACCACCGCCGTTTCCGAGCAGCGGACGCAGGCCGGAACGGCGCACCGGCGCGCGTTCGCCGACGAGGCGATTGGCCTCCACGATGCGGCGGTCGAGCGACTCCGGGTCCATTTCGCCCGGGTCGGGCGACCTGTCGTCAGATCCGTGCAGGGGAAGCAGCAGTCCGTCTCCCGCATGCGCGGCGAAGGCCAACGATCTTGCGCGCCGGCTCGCCTGCCCCTCGTCATCCGATGCCGAGTCGGCCTGGGCCTGCGCCTCGGGATCCTCCACCACCGCGACGACCTGGGGAAACGCACGCAGGGCTTCGTCCTCCTGCGCGTACCAGTGCGATCTGTAGTCCCACCACGCCAGGGACGCGAATCCCGCATCGAACCCGCAATGGGCCAGCGCGCGCAGCTGGGTCAGGTCGGTACCCGGTGTCCACGCCCAGAAGGCGATCGGGCGCCGCTGGCGTACCCCGGCGATGATCGCGCGCCATGAAGCGGGCGGCACTTGCTGCGGCCACAGGCAGCGAAAGCCGGCAACGCCTGCCTCGCTCCACTGTTGCAACTGCCGCTGCCACCACCGCTCCAACGCCTGCGGCTGGCTGCGAAAGCGCGAAACCGAGGCACTGGCCGCGTCGGCACCGCGGCGTGGATCGGGCAACGGTCCGTCGCTGGCGCGCAGCGGCCGGAAACATTGCGGCTGCGCCGCCGCCGCGGGGGCCTGTGCATCGAGTTGGTCCAGGCGCACGTCCATGATCGGCTGCAGCCCACGCTCGCGCGCCAGGCCGCAAAGCCTGGCCAGTCCTTCCTGCGCAGGGCCATTCCACGCCAATACCGCGGCCAGCCGCTGCGGATCGCACAAACGCGCCTGCTGCCAGTCGCCGTCGGCAACGAACAAGTGGGGCAGCACGACAGTGTCGAATCCAAGCGCCGCGCATCGGTCGAATACGCGGCCGAGGAGGTCGATCGGGCGAAGCATCGCAGGGGAGAGGCAACAGGCGCGAATGCTGCTTGCGCGATTCATCAAGGATCCTGTGGCATGAGGGAAGACTGGCGTTCGCCGCGCGCCACTAAACACCAGCCCTTGTAAACGCGGTGCATTGGCCCGGGAAAACGAGACTGCGAGTGTGTCCTCCACTCCCTTGCACGCTCACACGGCCTTGCTGGCGGCATTGATGTCATTGGCGCGCCGCTCTCGCCGGGCGCTTGCGCCGCATCGGCGACACGCGGAACCGTGGCCGCCGGCCAATGACGGCTAGCCTGCTGCGGTTAAGCTTTAGTGGCAGGCTTGGGCCGGCCGTATCGTAACCGGGCACTGTAGGCAACAAGGACCCATGGCGGTGAAGAAAGCAGGCACGCGTAAATCCATGGCGGCACCCAAGCCCGCCAAAGCCGCGTCACGTCCTTCGACGATCGAGAAGGATCCCCCGGCCTCGTCGCTCCAACAGGGCCGGCGCACGGCCGCCGATGCCGAGCCCACCGGCCTGGCGCAGGGCGAAGCGCGTACCGTGCTGTACGTCCACGGCATCGGCAACAAGCCGCCTGCCGACATACTGCGCTGCCAGTGGGACAAGGCGCTGTTCGGCCGCAGCATGGGCGAGCGCACGCGCCTGGCCTACTGGGTCAACCGCGATCGCTACCCGGTGCCGGAGCCCGGCACCTGCGACGATCGCGACGAAGGCCCGACCCTCAACATCGCCGAGCAGCGCGTGCTGAGCGCGCTGGACATCACTCCGATCCAGCGCGATCTCGACAACCTCGCCGATTTGCTGGCCGAATCGCCGGACGAAAGCGCGATGCTGCACGAGATGCTGGACGAGCTCGGGGTCGACGCCGCGCCGCTGGGACCCGGCGCGCGCGGCATTCTGGACAAGATCAACCAGGTCCTGCTGAAACTGATTTCGGCGGCGCTGCTGCAGGACACGCACGATTTCTTCTTCGACAGCGAACGTCGCGAAGCGATGGAGCTGAGCCTGCGCGAACGCCTGGAGTCCGGCGGCGGCCCTTTCGTGGTGATCGCCCACAGCCAGGGGTCGCTGGTCGCCTACGAGGTGCTGCGCAAGCTCGATCCGGCGCGCTGCGACGTGGCCCTGTTCGTCAGCCTCGGCTCGCCGCTGGGCCTGCCCAGCGTGCGCAGCCGGTTCAAGCAGTGGATCGGCAAGAAGAAGCTGCCGTTCCCGCCTTGCGTGCGCCACTGGTACAACGTCGCCGACGCGCGCGACGTGGTGGCGCTGGACGGCGACCTCACCGACGACATCGAACGCTCCGGTCCGCGCTTCTTCAACCTGCCCGACA
>DATHAV010000150.1:0-5014 GCA_035296505.1 Pseudoxanthomonas sp. | reverse complement strand
AGGCAGCGCTCGTCGTCCAGCGCCGAGAGCTCGACCTCGGCGCACCGCCCGGTGCTGCGCAGCGGCCCGGCGCCCCAAAGCGGTCCGCTGGGATGGATGTCGAACCTCGCCAGCCGCTCGGCCAGTGCGTCGCTCCAGGGTTCGGGGCCGAACACGCTGCGGCTGCCGGTCCCGGACCTGCGCTGGCGCTGGCTAGAAGCCACATCGCTGCAGCTGGCCTTCACCCTGCCGCCGGGCAGCTACGCCACCGCCGTGCTCCACGAGCTCGGGGAGTGTGCCGATGGCGCGGCCGATGCCTCTCATCGGAATGCCGGACCCGCCGCCTCTGGAGACTCGTGACCAGCGGCGGCGTGATTTGCGGGTTCAATGCCGGCTCTCGGTAAATGCGGTAGACGCATGTGGTTCCGGCTGCTTCGTATCTTATTTTTCAGCCAATTTCGAACATGCAGCCATGCATGGACATTGAGGGCTTTGCGATCGCCTGCTTCAGCAGGACTTTTTGCTGCATGAGTTATCGCACGTGACCGGCACTGGTGAATGCACCTTCGCGCGCTGGGTTTTTGGTGTAGCCAGGCTAACGCCAGGATAGGAGTCACGCGCGCCGGGACGGCCTGGATACTGTGAACCTGTCAGTGCAAGGCCCTACAGTCGACACAGTTGAGTCCTGTGTAGCAGCCGGGTACGGGCGGCACTAAAAACCTTGACAGTGTTCACATTCAGGCCTACTTTAGCCGCCGTCATCGCGGGTCAAGGCGTTGACAGCCCACCCTCAAACCCAGTGACGTGACCCTTGAGCCGTGTCGACGGGCCAGGTTGCGGAAATGGAGTTCTGCAATGTCTGACGCATCCGCATCACGGCTGTCCACGCTGTCGGCCGCCCTGTTCGTCCTGGTGGCCCTCATTCTGGTATCGCCGATCGGCGTATTGGTCACCCAGGTAGTGGCGCATTCGATGGGCGGCAATCAACCGCCGCGCGCGGTGGTCCAGCCCGACCCGCTGTCCGACCAGGTCTCCGCGACGGCCGCGGAGTTCCGTGTCGACGAATCAGGGGCGGCCACGTATTCGATCCCGCTGTTCGCGGTACCGGGTACCGCCGGCGTCACTCCGCAGCTGTCCTTGAGCTACTCCAGCCAGGCCGGCCAAGGGCCGCTTGGCAAGGGCTGGTCCATCGGCGGGCTGTCGTCGATCACGCGCTGCCGCGCCACCCGCGAGGCGGGCGACTTCCTGGACGCGGCGACGCCCGACGGCAATCCCGCCCCGATCAACTTCAGCGCGAGCGACCGCTACTGCCTGGACGGCCAGCGCCTGATCCCCGCGGCCGTGACCTGTCCGGCCGCCGGCGGCCTGACCGCGTCCGCGTGGGGCACCGAGATCGACTCGTTCCAGCGCATCTGCGCCTACTCCAATGGGGCGGCCGGACCGGCGTTCTTCACCGTGCAGCGCAAGGACGGCTCCACCAGCTGGTACGGCGATCGCGACAACAACGCCACGGCCAACCGTCCGGACGGTTATTTCGAGACCACTTCGCCGCTCAACCCCGGTGCGGCGTTGAGCTGGGCGCAGACGCGCTTCCAGGATTCCACCGGCAACTACATCGACTATCTGTACCTAGAGAATCCGGCCGGCGCGGGCACCGGCGAGCATCTGCTCAGCGAGGTGCGCTATACGGGCAAGATCGCGCTGCCGGGGCAGGCCAGCGGCAATTCGGCGCCGTATGCGAAAGTGGTGTTCAACTATGCCGCACGCAGCGCGGACCGGTGGTCGCGGGGGTATGCCTCCGGGGGACTGTTGACCCAGAGCCGTCGGCTGGAAAGCATCACCTCGTGCGGCTCGATGGAGTGTTCGCTGCCCGACCAGGCACGCCATTACCTGTTGACCTATGCCACCAGCGTATCGGGCAGCAACCTCGATACGCTGGTCGGGCTGCAGGAATGCCGCGACAGCACCTCTGCCGTGTGCGCATCGCCCACTTCGTTCGTCTGGAGCCAAGGCAGGCACGAGTTCGCCAGCAGCGAGCAGCCCGCCGAGCTGCAGGTCAGGCTCCATAACTTCAAGGGATTCAAGCTGGGCGATGTCAACGGCGATGGCCGGCCGGACTTCGTCTACCTGCGCACGGGCGGCGGCGGCCCGTGCAGCGCCGAGCACATCGTGGTGGCGCTGGGCAGCATGAACGCGGCCGGCACGCCGGGCTTCACCAACGGCCAGGTGGTCTGCACGTCAGCGAACCTGCGCGACCGCGGCGAAGGCGCCTGGCACCTGCTCGACTACAACGGCGACGGTCGCGACGACCTGTTCCTGTCGGGCGCCATCGGCCAGGGCTGGAGCGTGTACCTGTCCAATGGAGCGGGCTTCGATCCCGCACAGAACCCGATCGCGGGCCTGTCGCCGGCCATTCCCTCGTACAACGGCAAGAACGATCAGGTGCAGCTGGCCGACCTCAATGGCGACGGGCTGACCGACATCCTGTACCCACGTGCAGGCGCGCTGCAAAGCCGGCTGATGGAGCGGCAAGGAGCTGGGTTCGGTTGGGGCGCCGAGCGGTCGCTGGCGGTCGACGAGACGTCTTTGGGAAACATCGACTTCGGGTGCGATGACATCTTCGACAACAACGTTACCTGTACGCGGACCATCTCCGGTGTGCCTACATCCAAGACCGGCTTCATGCAGATGGCCGACTTCAACGGCGATGCCGCGTCAGACGTGATGATCCATGTGTCAACGCGCGTGGTGCGCTACATGGCCGGTACCCCCGGCTGTGAGTTCCGACCGCAGTTGCATCGTGCGGCTTCGCAAAACGGCGGGAGCAGATGGGCTTCACTGCCTTACGAGCTGGAACCAGGATCTGCCGCCTCCTCAGCATCGCCGGCCGCGGCTGCCTTGCCTGAGGGTCCTTGTTATGAGGTCACGACGACCAACTATCTGCACGCATTCGTGGTCAAGGAACTGGGTGCGCAGGCGGTAGGGGTCAGCAATTACGGCGTTATCTCCGATGCCAATCCGGAAGACCTGACCTTGGCCGATGCCAACGGTGACGGATTGTCTGATGTGTATGTCCGTGCCAACACGAACTCAAACTGGTTCTTCCGGATTAACACCGGCACCGATTTTAACGCTGGCGTATCAATCCCGCTGCAGGATTTCCTGCGGCAAACACGCTTTGTCGATGTCAACGGCGATGGCCGCGCCGACGTGCTGCATCCGTTCAACGGCGGCGGGTACAAGGCCTACAACGTCAAGCTGGCGCAGCCGGACGGCAGCTACGGCCCGGAAAGCTGGCTGCCGGGGGTACCGGGGCGCCACGCTAATGCCTTCCTGTGCCAGTACAGCAACTGCGACCCGGACCGCTTCGTCCCGATCTTCGCCGACTTCGACGGCGACGGGAACGTCGACTTCATGTCGATCAAGATGGACGACAACCCCGACCTCTACGTCTCGCGCGGCGACAGCCGCTTCGCGCCGCGGGACGTCATCACGCAGATCGTCAACGGCCTGGGCGCGCAGACCGAGATCACTTACGCGCCGCTGACCAACAAGGACCTCTACCGGCGCGATGTGGGCTCGCGCAACGGCGTGAACTGGGGCCGCGGCTCGCCGGTGATGGACCTGCTGGCGCCCAGCTACGCGGTGGCGCGGGTGTCCAGCAGCGCCCCGCAGGCCGGCGCCCCGGGCGCGATGGCCACCGTGCACTACCGCTACGCCGGTGCCAAGGTGCAGGCCGGCGGCCGCGGGTTCCTGGGGTTCCGCCAGATCGAGACCATCGATCCCAACCAGAGCGGCGGGTATGTGGTCACTCAGACCACCTACGCGCAGAACTTCCCGTTCGTGGGCATGCCGGTGCGGACGGTCAAGGCGGCGGTCCTGAATCAGGCGTATCAGGTGCCCGGCTGCTTGAACGGCCTGATCGACAACGCCTGTTTCAGCACGCCCGGGCAACCTTTTGGGAGCCTGGGCGGCAGCGTGTTCTCTTCGAATGCGCAGGCCTGGGAGATCGCGCCCGGCCAGAGCCTGGCCAGCCAGGTGCCGCTGCACGTGCGCACGCTGGGAACCGAAGAGTCGCTGATCGATCCCTACAGCGGCGTCCAGACCAGCCGGGTCAACACCACGTTCGGGTACGGCAGCCATGGCAACGTGACCCAGACCGTGGTGGACACCTACAGCGGCAGCGAGGCCTCGCCCAGCGCCACCGTCATCACCGCCAACACCTACAGCGACGATCCAGGCGCCTGGCTGTTGGGCCGACTGACCGGCAGCACCGTCACCCATCGACGTCCGGGCCAGCCGGACGTGGTGCGCACCACGGGGTTCAGCTATCAGATGAGCGGCCCGGCCACCGGGCTGCTGGTGGAGGAGCGCACGGAGCCGGGCGGGGCGGTCGACCAGGCGCTGACGGTGCGCTATACGTTGGACGACTACGGCAACCGCGTGCAGTCCATCACCTGCGCGGCGCCGGCGAGCGACTGCTCGCTGGCCGGATTCCAGTTCCAGCCCGCCGACGCGCGGACGATCAAGCGCTACTCGCGCGTGGAGTACGATGCCCGCGGCCGCTTCCCGGTGGCCACCTTCGAGCCGTTCTGGGGCGCGACCGGCGGCGAGGAGCGCACCACCCGCCGGGTGCAGGAGCGCGACGTGTTCGGCAACGTCATCGGCGCCAGGGACGTGAACAACGTGCGCAGCACCGTGATCACGGGCGCGCTGGGACGCGACTTTTTCGCCTCGACCCAGACCAGCCCCAACGGCGGCTTCGATCAGGGCAGCGTGCGTTCGCTGACCACCTACCGCTGGTGCACGCAGGTGGCGTGTCCGGCCGGGGCCAAGTTCCGGCAGCAGGTGGACACGCAGGGCGCGCCGCGGCAGTGGGGCTACTTCGACGTGCTGGGCCGGCCGGTGATGAAGGCGGCCGAGACGTTCAACGCCGGGGTGGCCGATCAGGACGTGTCGGCGGTGTGCACCGCTTACGAGGGCACGGGCAAGCCGGCGCGCCGCTCCAACCCGTTCTTCCTGCCGGGCACCGCTG
>DATHAV010000149.1:0-4403 GCA_035296505.1 Pseudoxanthomonas sp. | reverse complement strand
TCGGTGAACTTTGACGTCTTCATTGGAACCTCCTGGAGGAAACATGCCAGAAAGTTCTACTTTCAGCCTCTGTGCCAGGCGGGGAAGCTTACGAAGGGAAAGGTTTCCGCACCGAGGACGGACGGCGGCGGGCGCTGGCGCCAGGTGTTCGAGCGGCCCGGCACCTACTTCCGCGCCATCGGCATGCTGACCGCCAGCCACGGCTTCGCGGGCAACATCGGCACCGACTGCTTCCCCGGCGTCACCGACACGCAGCCGCTGTACGAGACGCGCGACCGCGGCCTAACTTGGCGTCCGGTCGCCGGGCTCCCCGGTCCACCGGTCAAGGGCATCTGCGCGATCGACGTCCAGCGCGTGGCGTTCGTCGACGCGGGCGTACTCGACCAGCGCATTCTGGTCCACGGCGCGGGCCGGGTGGGAGGACCGGCCTTCCTGCCGCGGTCGCTGGACGGCGGCCGGTCGTGGCGGACCATCGACATGAGCCCCTGGGCGGCCATGATCATGGACGTCAGGTTCTTCGACGAAATGAACGGCCTGGTGTTCGCGGCCAGCGACGCCAATGTGGAGCGCGCGCACGCGCCATCCTTCGCACCTAGGACGGCGGCGCGACCTGGCGGACGGTCTACGAGTCCACGCGCCCGTTCGAGATCGCCTGGAAGGCGTCGTTCCCGACCCGCGACATCGGCTACGCGACCCTCCAGAGCTACAGCGGCGATCCGGCCGCGTCGCAACAGCGCATCGCCAAGACCACCGACGGCGGCAGGACCTGGACCGAACTGCCGCTGGTCGACGACGGCGGCGCGCGCGAGTTCGGCGTCGGCTTCGCCACGCCCGAGATCGGGTGGGTTGGCACCGCCAAGGGCGGGTTCGAGACCCGCGACGGCGGGCGCAGTTGGACCCCGATCGAGTTCGGCGCGGCGGTGAACAAGATCCGCATCCCCGGTGGACGGCACCGTGCGCGCGTACGCCATCGGCGCCGAAGTGCACGCCTTCGGGCCGCCGCCGGAAAAGATGCCGCCGCAGGATGCGGAGCGGAACTGACGCTGACGACGTAGCCGCCGAACCGCAGTCCGTCGGCGCGGCTTGCGGCACCGCTCGCGGCCAGCGGCGCTGAACTGGCGTGTCTTGGATGTCTCTTGGATGCCTCTCAATGATGTTATAAATTAACATCAAAGCCGGCATGCCCCCGGCGGCGGGACTTACATGAGCAAGTTCGTTTCTTCGGCGGCGCCGCTTGCGCTGGCCATCTCCGCGATGTCGCTGTGCCCGGCCTTGGGCCTGGCGCAGGAACTGCGGGCCGCACAGCCCGCCCCGGCTTCGGCGCCGCAGGCCGCCCCGAGCGGGGAGGCGCGCACCCTCGACGCGGTCCAGGTGGTCGGCCGGCGCGACTCCGGCGTGTACTACGCCGACGCCGCCGAAGGCGCCAAGTCCGGCCTCACCCTGCGCGAGCTGCCGCAGTCGGTGCGGGTGATGTCGCGGCAGGCGATCGACGACCTCGGCGCCACGCGGCTGGACGAGACCCTGGACTACGTCGGCGGCATCTCGCGGCAGAACAACTTCGGCGGCCTGTGGGACAACTTCGCGGTGCGCGGGCTGCCCGGCAACGAGAACACCGGCAGCGCGATGCTGTTCAACGGGTTCGCCGGCAACCGCGGCTTCAACGCGCCGCGCGACACCGCGGGCATCGAACGCATCGAATTCCTCAAGGGCCCGGCCGCGGCGCTCTACGGCAGCAGCGAGCCGGGCGGCACGATCAACGTGGTCAGCAAGCGGCCGCTGCGGAGCGCCGGCCATGCGCTGGAGGCCTACGCCGGCAGCCACGGCAGCTGGCGCATGGCCGCCGACAGCACCGGGCCGCTGGGCGCCACGCTGGCCTACCGGCTCAACGCCGCCACCGAGCGCCGCGGCACCCTGCGCGACTTCGTCGACTACGACCGGGTGGTGGTGGCGCCCGCGCTGGACTGGAGGCCTGGCGAGGCGCTCGAGATCCGCTACACCGGCGAATGGATCCGCCACCGTGGCCCGCTGGACCGCGGCGTCGCCGCGATCGATGGGCGGCTGGGCGCGGTGCCGCGCGAGCGTTTCCTCGGCGAGCCGGCCGACGGCGATGTGGAGGTCGACAACCGCACCCACCAGGTGGTGGCCGAGTACGCGCTGGGCGCCGACTGGACCGCGCGCCTGGGCCTGTCCAGGCGCGACGGCACCCTGCGCGGCTTCTCCACCGAGGCCTCGGCGCTGCTGGCCGATGGCCGCACGCTGCGCCGCCAGCGCCGGTTCCGCGACTACGCTTCGGACGACCTGTCGCTGCAGGCCGAGCTGCAGGGCGTGGTGCGCACCGGCGCGCTGGAGCACGAACTGCTGCTGGGCATGGAAGGCTATCGGTTCGAACTGGACCAGCGGATGCTGCGCATCAACCCGACCGCCGCCAATCCATACGCGATCGACCTCTTCGCCCCGGTGTACGGCCAGCCGCTGCCCACGCCGCTGCCCAACACCGACACCTTCGAGAAGCAGCGCAACCGCGCCTTCTACCTGCAGGACAGCGTGCGCCTGTCCGAGCGCTGGCGGGCGCTGGCCGGCGTGCGCGTGGACCGCTACGAACAGACGCTGGACAACCGCCGCAGCGGCGTGCGCACCCAGCAGGAACCCAGCGAGATCTCGCCGCGGCTGGGCCTGAGCTACCTGCCTAGGGAGGCGTGGACGCTGTACGCCAACGCCGGGCGCTCGTTCCGCCCCAATGCCGGCGCGGATGCCACCGGCGCCGCGTTCGAGCCCGAGCGCGGCCGCGCGCTGGAGGCCGGGGCGAAGTGGGAGCGCGCCGATGCGCGCATCGGCGCCACCCTGGCGCTGTTCGACATCCGCAAGCGCAACGTCTTGACCGCCGACCCGGGCAACCCCGGGTTCTCGCGCCCCTCGGGCGAGGTGCGCAGCCGCGGCGTGGAGTTCGACCTCTCCGGGCAGATCACCGAGGCCTGGCGCCTCAACACCAGCTTCGTCTACGACGAAGTCGAGATCCTGCGCGACAACACGTTCCAGTCCGGCACTTCGCTGATCAACGTGCCCAGGGTCAACGGCAGCGTGCTCGCGGTGCGCGAAGCCACGCTGCCGGGCGGCGGCCGGTTCGGCCTCGGCGGCGGAATCACGCACATGGGGGAACGGTTGGGCGAGGGCCGCACGCGCGCCGCGGTGGCCGCCGGGCAGCCGGCCTTCATGCTGCCGGCGTACACCATCGCCAAGCTGGTCGCCTACTGGCGCGCCAACGACCGCCTGCGCGTCACCCTGGACGTCGACAACCTCTTCGACGAGACCTACTACACCAGTTCGGTGAGCCCGCTGTGGGTCGCGCCCGGCGCCGGGCGCAGCGTCGTCCTCGGGCTCCAGGCGAGGTTCTAGGCCATGCGGCCATCCACGCACGATGAAGCCGCCGTTGCGGTCGTGGCCTGCGAAGGCGTGCACTACGGCTACGGCGCGCAGCAGGTGCTGCGCGGCCTCGACCTGCGGGTGCATCGCGGCGAAACCTACGCGCTGCTCGGCGGCAACGGGGCCGGCAAATCCACCGCGCTGCGCCTGATCCTCGGCTTCGACCGGCCCGCCGCGGGCGCGATCCGCGTATGCGGCGTCGATGCCGCGGCGCAGCCCGCGCAGGCGCGCCGCCACCTGGCCTACGTGCCGGAAAGCGTGGCGCTGTACGAGCACCTGTCGGCCCGCGAGAACCTCGACTACTTCCTGGCCTTGGCCGAAGCGCCGCGCGGCCGCGAGACGATCGACCCGGCCCTGCGCCGCGCCGCGCTGCCGGAAGACGCGTGGAAGCGCCGGATCGGCGGATTCTCCAAGGGCATGCGGCAGAAGGTGGCGATCGCCCTGGCGCTGGCGCGGCGCACGCCGGTGCTGCTGCTCGACGAGCCGACCTCCGGGCTGGATCCCGGCGCCGCGTCGGAGTTCAACCGCCTGCTGCGGGAGCTCAACGGCGAAGGCATCGCCATCCTCATGGTCACCCACGACCTGCTGGGCGCGGCCGCCGCCGCCGGCCGCATCGGCTTCCTCGCCGGCGGCCGCATCGAGACCGAGCTGGCCGCGCAGGGAGCGGACCGCTACGACATCGCCGCGCTGCATCGGCGCTACGCGTTCGGGGCCGGGGCATGAGGCTGCAGCCGCGCATCGCCTGGCGCATCGCGGTGGAGGAGTGGCGGCTGATGGTGCGCAACCGCGTGGCGCTGGCCGGCGGCTTGCTCACGGCGGCACTGCTGTCGACCGCCGCGTGGGTGAGCCACGAGCAGCGCGAGGAGCTGTCCTCCACCCGCGCCCGCTACCAGGCGCTGGTGGACGCCCAGTTCGACGCGCAGCCCGACCGCCATCCGCACCGCATGGTGCACTACGGGCAGTTCGTGTTCCGTCCGCTGCCG
>DATHAV010000148.1:0-3832 GCA_035296505.1 Pseudoxanthomonas sp. | reverse complement strand
TTCGGCGACAACCTCAAGGACCTGCTGCTGGCCGCGCCCGCGGGGCCGCGGGTGGTGCTGGGCCTCGACCCGGGCATCCGCACCGGGGTCAAGGTCGCGGTGGTCGACGCCACCGGCAAGCTGCTCGCCACCGACACCGTCTACCCGCACGAGCCGCGCCGGCAGTGGGAGCAGTCGCTACACGCGCTGCATGCGCTGTGCGTCGCGCACGGCGTGCAGCTGATCGCCATCGGCAACGGCACCGCCTCGCGCGAGACCGACAGGCTGGCCGGCGAGCTGATCAAGCGCGCGCCGCAGCTGGGCATGCAGAAGATCGTGGTCAGCGAGGCCGGCGCGTCGGTGTACTCGGCGTCCGAGTTGGCGGCCAGGGAGTTCCCGCAGCTCGACGTCAGCCTGCGCGGCGCGGTGTCGATCGCGCGGCGCCTGCAGGATCCGCTGGCCGAGCTGGTCAAGATCGAGCCCAAGGCCATCGGCGTGGGCCAGTACCAGCACGACGTGGACGCGCACCGCATGGCGCGCGCGCTGGACGCGCGGGTGGAGGACTGCGTCAACGCGGTCGGGGTAGACCTCAACACCGCCTCGGCGGCGCTGCTTGCGCGGGTGTCGGGGCTGTCGGCGGGCTTGGCCGAGAACATCGTGCGCTTCCGCGACGAGAACGGGCGCTTCTCCAGCCGCAAGGGGCTGCTCAAGGTGCCGCGGCTGGGCGAGAAGACCTTCGAGCAGTGCGCCGGCTTCCTGCGCATCGCCGACGGCGACCAGCCGCTGGACGCCTCCGCCGTGCACCCGGAGGCCTATCCGGTGGTCGAGCGCATCGTGAAGCAAAGCGGGCGCTCGGTGAAACAGCTGCTCGGCGACGGTGGGTTCCTGCGCGGCCTGAAGCCCGAATCGTTCACCGACGAGAAGTTCGGCGTGCCCACCGTGCGCGACATCCTGAAGGAGCTGGAGAAGCCGGGCCGCGACCCGCGCCCCGAGTTCAAGGCCGCGCGCTTCGCCGACGGCGTCGAAGACATGAAGGACCTCAAGGCCGGCATGATCCTCGAGGGCGTGGTCAGCAACGTGGCGGCGTTCGGCGCCTTCGTCGACATCGGCGTGCACCAGGACGGACTGGTGCACATCTCCGCGCTCTCGGACACCTACGTCAAGGACCCGCGCGAGGTGGTCAAGGCCGGCGACGTGATCAAGGTGCGGGTGCTGGAAGTGGACATCGCGCGCAAGCGGATCGCGCTGACGCGGCGGCTGGAGGACGCGCCGGTGGCGGTGCCGGGTGCGCCAGGCAGGCGCGACAGCGCGCCCAGCGGCGCGACTCCGGCGCGCAGGCCCGCCCAGCCTATCCACGACCCGCGCTCGCGCAAGGACAAGCCCGCGGCGCCTGCGAACAGCGCGCTGGCGGCCGCGTTCGCACGCGCCAAGGGATCAAGCTGACGGTGCGGCCAGAACCTTGCGAAAGAATTCGTCCAGTGCATCGATGTGTTGACGCCACTCCAGGACGGCCGGAGCCTGGTGGCCAGTTGGACCGATCCGACCAATCCATCGCTCATCGACCGCGCACTCATCGACCAGCCCCAGGCCGCGGCGCAGCCCCTGGCCCAGAGCCTGGAGCAACTGACGGCGGAAACGCAGCGGCAGCAGGAGCAGGCGTTGGCCTGGGACCAGCAGCGGCAGATGCAGACGCAGCAACAGGGGTTCTCGCGCTGATGCCGCCGCGAGGAAGATGAGATGAACGACGACGCGCAAGACGCCGTTGCACCGATCCTGCTGCTTACTGGACTGCTGGAGGCATTAGCTTTCCGGGCTGCGGCAGCAGACCTAGGAGGCCCAGGCGGCGATGCAAGCGGCCAGAGAGCAGGAGGAGGCCAGGTTCAGGCACTCGATGGTGGCGCTATTCCAGGACCAGCAGCGACGGCTGGAGGCGGCGCTGCACCCGAGGTGGCCTGGGCCTGGAAAATCATCGCCGTGCTGGCGAGCCTTTCGGTCCTGTTGCTGGTGGGCTACTGGCTGCTGATAAAGCAAGCCGATGCACGGCTGCGCGCCGCTCAGGCGCGTGCCGACGCCATCGAGGTGAAGGCTGAGGTGCTGGAGGCCTCCAGGCAGGTCGAAATCACCTCCTGTGGCGGCCGGCCGTGCATCAGGATCGACCGGAATACGCCTACCTGGAGAAGCAAAGGCAGCGAGTACATCCTGGTTTGATGCTCAGCCCGGCAAAGGAATGCCAGAGCGCCCATAGGCCGCAAGTCAAGAATCCGCACATCGTGATCCGATTCGGTCCGCCGCAAGGCGTCGAGAACCGCAAGCCGCTTGTCGGGATCGATCGGATGGACTTCCATGCGCGCCTACGCCACCCGCGCGCCGCGCGCGCGTCAGGTGCACCAGCAACAAAGAGATCGCCGCCGGGGTCATGCCCGGGATACGCTGCGCTTGCCCCACGGTCTGCGGGCGCACGCGCTCGAGCTTCTGCAGCGCTTCGAACGAGAGGCCGCGCACGGCGGCGTAGTCGAAATCGGCGTTGATCGGCGTGTCCTCGTTGCGCTGCTGGCGGTCGATCTCGCCGCGCTGGCGCTCCAGGTAGCCCGAGTACTTCACCGCGATCTCGACCTGCTCGGCCACCTTCGCATCGGCCACGCCCGGACCCAGCGAAGGCACCCGCATCAGCTGGGCGTAGTCCAGCTCCGGACGCTTGATCAGGTCCAGCGCATTGGTCTCGCGGCTCACCGCCACGCCCAGCGCCGCCTCCAGTTCGCGGCCCAGGACATTGGCCGGCGTCGCCCACACACCGCGCAGGCGCTCGGTCTCGGCGGCCACCGCCTCGCGCTTGCGTTCGAAGTGGGTCCAGCGCGCCTCGCCGACCAGGCCCAGCCCGCGGCCGATCGCGGTCAGCCGCGCATCGGCGTTGTCCTCGCGCAGCTGCAGCCGGTATTCGGCGCGGCTGGTGAACATGCGGTAGGGCTCGGTGGTGCCGTGGGTGATCAGGTCGTCGATCAGCACACCGATGTAGGCCTGGTCGCGGCGCGGCGTCCACGGCTCGCGCTGCCGTACCCGGCGCGCGGCGTTGAGGCACGCGATCAGGCCCTGCGCGGCGGCTTCCTCGTAGCCGGTGGTGCCGTTGATCTGGCCGGCGAAGAACAGCCCTTCCACCGCCTTGGTCTCCAGCGAGGCCTTGAGCCCGCGCGGATCGAAGAAGTCGTATTCGATGGCGTAGCCGGGCCGGGTGATATGCGCGTTTTCCATGCCCGCGATGCTGCGCACCAGCGCCAGCTGCACGTCGAACGGCAGCGAGGTCGAGATGCCGTTGGGGTAGATCTCGCTCACCTCCAGGCCTTCGGGTTCGACGAAGATCTGGTGGCTGGCCTTTTCGGCGAAGCGCACCACCTTGTCCTCGATCGAGGGGCAGTAGCGCGGGCCGATGCCTTCGATCTGCCCGCTGTACAGGGGCGAGCGGTGCAGCGCGTCGCGGATGATCCGGTGGGTGCGCTCGCTGGTGTGGGTGATCCAGCACGACACCTGGCGCGGATGGTCCTCGATGCGCCCCAGGTAGGACATCACCGGCAGCGGATCGTCGCCGGGCTGCTCGGTCATCGCCGAATAGTCCAGGCTGCGCCCGTCGATGCGCGGCGGGGTGCCGGTCTTGAGCCGGTCGACCGCGAATGCGCCCTCGCGCAGGCGCTGGGCCAGCGCGGTCGCCGGCGGGTCGCCGGCGCGCCCGGCCGCGTACTGGGTCTCCCCGACGTGAATCTTGCCGGCCAGGAAGGTGCCGGCGGTCAGCACCACGGCCGGGGCCTCGAAACGCAGCCCGGTTTGGGTCACGACGCCATGCGCCCGGCCGCCGCGGATGACG